>JBAZWC010000001.1:0-300000 GCA_041660565.1 Patescibacteria group bacterium | reverse complement strand
ACAGAAATGGACGAGTCGATTCAAGAAGGTATGCGTGGCGCTAAAGAAAAGCTTCTGGAGAACTTCGATGCTGATGTTCATGAAAAACTAAAAATCAATTTACGAGAGAGCAAGGCTTTTCTAGAAACATATGAAAAGTGGCTCTGGGATGTTTCACAGCACTATTTAGGAAACAGAGCAATATATGCTGATGGCGAATACTCTTTTACACTAAAAAATAATCCATTCCCCGGTGAAGACATTGAAGAAGGCCCATATAAAATTGGCAAAAATATTGATGACGCGCATATCTATCGCCCAGGCCATCCACTGGCCGAGCATATTTTGCGTGAAGTCAAAGCAATTAATCTACCCAGCGCCGAACTCGTATTCGATTATTCAAACCACGGACAGATTATTACCCCAGTAAGTGAGCTGGTAGGCACTTCTGGTTATCTGCAAGTATCAGAGCTCACCATTGGCTCATTTGAAACCGAAGATAATCTCATATTAACTGCTCTAACGGATGATGGGACTCAAATTGATGAAGATGTGGCGAAAAAGCTATTTTCCTTGAAGGCAGAGGTTGCCCAGAATAATGTAGTAACAGTAAATGCAGAAGTACAACAATTGGAACAGGAAAAGGTAAATGGTCTCACTATTGATATTGCCGAACGTAATGGTGAGTTCTTTGAAGATGAAGTAGACAAGCTCGATAAATGGGCAGAGGATATGAAAAAAAGTTTAGAAATAGAGCTGAAGCGACTCGATATTGATATAAAAACAATGAAGACAAATGCGAAAAAGGTCTTAAATCTAGCAGAAAAAGTTAAACTTCAACGCGAGATTAAAGACACTGAAAAGAAACGGAACAATATGCGCATGAAACTTTATCAATCACAGGATGAGGTTGAAACCAAAAAAGAGGGGCTTCTTGAAAGAGTAGAAGCTCAACTTAAGCAGAAAACAACGCTCACGCCCTTATTTTCCATCCGGTTTAAGGTAATATAAAGCTATGACAAACAACAAACAAAAACTAGAACTAACCTGGATTGGGAAAAATAATCCCGAGTACGATATTGCTAACATCGAGCCAAGAATCTTAGAAGAAAACCCTGAGCTTTCAAATTGTGCCAATGATCCAAATACCGAGAATATGATTATTCACGGGGATAATCTTCTCGCACTAAAAGCTCTACTCCCTGAATATGAGGGTAAAATAAAATGTATATATATTGATCCGCCATATAACACCGGTAACGCATTTGAGTACTACGATGACAGCGTAGAGCATAGTACTTGGCTATCCTTGATGAAACCAAGGCTAGAATTATTGAGGATGCTTCTTAAAGAAGATGGAATTATTTTTATTCAAATTGATGATGTTGAGCAACCGTATCTTAGGGTATTAATGGATGAAGTTTTTGGAAGAAATAACTTTATCAATACTATCTCGGTGAATTCAAAAGTTAGTGCCGGTGCCAGTGGGGGCGGTGAAGATATAAGGCTAAAGAAGAACATTGAATATATATTAGTATATTGCAAAGAAACAAATTCTTTTTTGCCGTTTGAACCTGTTTATAAGGAAACAGAGCTGATGAGTTATATTGCTCGAATGAAAGATGACGAAAAAAGTTTTAAATACACCTCCGTACTTTATAAGATTGATAATGTCGTTCCGTATAAAATCATTAAGGACGGAAGCGGCGATGATATAGTAATATCCGAAGTTAAAAGTTACGACATAAAAAGCGTAAAACAAATAGCTCAGCTTGAAGGCATTTCTGAGAATGAAGTGTATATAAAATATTTTGACAAAATAATTACCACAACAAATGCTCAAACATCGATCAGAACCAGAGTTTGGGATGCTACGGATAGTGAAAATAATATGTTCATTGCTTCTTATAGCCCCAAGTCCGGAAGAAATAAAGATAATAAAATAGATATTATTTTTATGGGAAAACAAAAAGTTCTTGTGATTTGGCTCAAAGATACCGCAACACTTTTAAAAGGAAAGATATACAAAAAGGAAAAAATTGGTACCTACTGGGATGGTTTTAGCTGGATTAATGTTACAAAAGAAGGCGGGGTACTTTTCCCAAACGGTAAAAAGCCGGAATCACTGCTACAGAGAATAATACGAATGTCTACAAATGAGGATGATATCGTACTAGATTCTTTCCTGGGCTCTGGTACAACATGCGCTGTCGCACATAAAATGAGACGTAGATATCTTGGAATTGAAATGGGCGATCATGCATTCACACACTGCAAGGTAAGATTAGATAAGGTCATTAGCGGTCTAGATCAAGGTGGTATCAGTAAAACCTTAGAATGGCAAGGTGGAGGTGCATACAAATTCTATGAGTTAGCCCCAAGTTTTATCATCAAAGATGAGTTTGGTAACCCAATAATTGACGATTATTACAACGATACAAAGCTTATTAAAGCCATGTGCAAGCTGATGAATTTCACTTATCAGCCAAGCCAAACTGAATATTGGAAACACGGTATGGGCCAAGGTAAGAACTACCTTTATGTCACAACCCAACTCTTAACATGCGGAATGGTTCAACAGATTGTGGGCCATCTTTCCGATGGCGAATCATTGATTATTTGTCCCAAGAAGTTTGAGCCCGGCGCGGAAAAAATTGATAGTCGAATTACGATCAAGAAGATTCCACAATCAGTGCTGAAAGCCTGTCATTTTGGCAAGAAAGAATACTTACTGCCAATTAAGGAAACAGCTATGGAAGAATTAGAA
Organism: Patescibacteria group bacterium; assembly: GCA_041660565.1. NCBI lineage: Bacteria > Patescibacteria group bacterium. The sequence goes on along the minus strand of JBAZWC010000001.1, from coordinate 297,254 downwards.
AATGATGAGGAAAGCGACTAGGCCATGACTCCACAAGAAGCACTTGTATATATCAACAATGCAATGAGCCTGCGCGATCCGCAGCTCAAAAGTTTAGAGATATTTGCTAATTACTTACAATCAGAAGCTGGGCAAAGGGTGTTAGCCCGCATGAAGAAAACGAATCGAGGCGATACTGCTGAAATATTGGAAACAAGCAGAGAATATTTTAGCACTGTCCCTGAAGCGCGCGGGTTTGAGGAATTTGAGCGAAAATTCCCCGCTTACACTTTCGCTCTGGCCACTGGAGTGGGTAAAACCAGATTAATGGGTGCTTTTGTAGCGTATTTATACTTGGTTTATAACATCCAGCACTTTTTGATAGTTGCCCCCAACCTAACTATCTACCGAAAGCTATTTGATGATTTTAGTAAAGCAAATAACCCAAAGTATGTTTTCAAAGGTATCCAAGAGATAAATATCAACACAGCCAAGGTAATTACAGTTGATAACTATACAAAACAGCGCGGGTACACTCTTTTTGGCAACCAGATTGAGATAAATATCTTTAATGTTCAGCAGTTTGCCCAGAGAGACATGACCAATGAACGAGGTATAACGAAAGCTTGGGAAACAGCTGGCGAGTCGTATTTTGATTACCTTAAGGAACACGACGATTTAGTGGTCATGCTTGATGAAGCCCATCATTACCACGCTGATGCCGCGCTTGGGGCACTTGATATACTCGATCCTCTATTTGGCTTGGAGATGACTGCAACGCCTTATTTGGGCACTCAAGGCACAGGCAGAAATGCAACTCAGACCAGAATGAAAAATGTTTTGTATTCATATAATCTTGGTGATGCCATTCGAGGTAAACTAGTTAAGGATCCGTGGATCGGTACTGAAGCTGATGTGGATTTCAGCCAATTTGATCCGGATTCGATTGATACTGATGCCCGTAAATTACAACTAGCCGCCTTTTTTCACGAACGAGCTAAGAATGCCTTAAAAGAATATGCGCTAGAAAACAATAGATCGGTTGTAAAGCCAGTTATGCTGGTTGTGGCTAAAGACACAACGCATGCAGGAGAGCTAAGAAACCTGATTGAAAGTGAGAACTTCCGTGCCGGAGAGTTTGCCGGAAAAGTAATTGAAATACATACAAGACTTCGCGGGGATGAGGCTGATGAAAATATTGAGAAACTAATCTCTCTTGAGCATCCCGACAATCCGATTGAGATTGTGATTCATGTCAACATGCTTAAAGAGGGCTGGGATGTTACAAACGTCTATACCATCGCGCCCCTACGTGAATCAGCCGCTGCAATTCTAACTGAGCAAACCATTGGGCGCGGTTTGCGATTGCCTTACGGAGAACGAACCGGCGTTCCTTTGGTGGATAGATTAGTGCTTGTTGCCCATGAACAGTATTCTAAAGTAGTTGCGCTTGCTAAAGATTCACCACTTATTCAAGGACAGGTAGAGCAGATATCTGAACGCGAGGCAAAAGAGGTTAAAGTATTAGCCGAAGTCCAACCGGTGATTCTTGATGTTCTAATGAGGGAGATAACCCAAAATAATTTGGTGATGCGGGCAGTAGACGAGAAGGTTGAAGCGATTGTTGCTAGCTTCCCTCAAAGTGAAAGTATGGATGAATCTGTCAGAGAAAGATTCGCCGAGGCTAAGAAAGATGAAATTGTTGGCGGGTTGACTAGAGAGACGATCAAGAGCCTCACATTTTCTAATTATTACGGTCAGGAATCTGGTGCGCCCACAGAGATCTCATTTGGCCCCGATACTCTGTTTGGTTCTTTCAGCGATGAGGTAAAAGATGAACTTTCTAAGATTGCAAAAGAATCTGCCGCAACAATGGAAAAAAGAAATATACCCATTCCGCGCCTAATTCTCACTCCACATTTTGGAGAGCTATCCATTGAACATTTTGACTTAGATACAAGTTTTGGAATGTTGCGTACCTATACCAACGAACGGGCTATTCTTGAAGAGCAACTACAGAATGAGCATGAGGAAAACCTATTCGGAGAAGAAGTCCCTGGTCGCAGGGTGAGCGAGGTGACGAGAATCAGTAGTTTTGGAGCGCATTATAGGCAATCCCCACAAAGCACGATAATCGCTGCACTATTGGACTTTCCGTTGGTTGATTATGATGACCCAGCTCAAAAACCATTACTTCTCAAGTTGGCGGAACAAGCAGTGGTATATTACCGTAAAAAGGCAATCGACGAGGATAATTTGGCCTTAATAATTGAAAGTAACGCACGTTCAATCGCCGAGGATATCTATAAGCAGATTTTAGAACATAAGGAGCTAAAGTCTGAAGGATATCTTGAATCGGATATACGAGAACCAAAACCATATCTGGAACAGTACAATATTTCCGAATCTTTTGATGAAAAGGTTGTTTTTCTTGATTCGCAGGTGGATACATTTAACGCCAAACTGCTTTATGGCAAGTTTCAAAAAGCCTGTCATTCTAAATATCGATTTGATTCCTCGGACGAAGTTCGCTTAGCGTATCTTCTAGAAAGGGATGGATCTGTCATAGATTGGCTTCGACCGGCACCCAATCAGTTTGAAGGCTTATACTGGCGTGACGAAAACGGTGAATCGCAACATAGATATGAACCAGATTTTGTAGTCGAATTGGAGCATGAAATTGTAATGGTTGAAGTGAAACCAGAAAGTGAAATACTGGCCCATAATGTTCAAGAGAAAAAGAAGACAGCTGAGAAGTATTGTGATCTGGTTTCGAGAAATATTGGATCTAATGGCATTATAAAACCATGGAGATACATTATTGTCCCGACTGATAGGATAACGGTTCACTCAACAGTGCCCGGACTATTAAGGATTACTAATGCGTAACAATCCTCGCGGTTCAATATGGGCAAGGTGGGATCTACATGTTCATACAAAAGATACTGCTAAAAATGATAGGTTTACAAGTCAATCCTTCGGCCAGTTTTGCACGACTCTATTAAGGGAAGCGTTATCAAAAGAAATCGTCGTAATTGGAATTACTGACTATTTTAATATTGATAACTACAAAAAGGTTAAAGAGTTCGTCGATAATATTGACAGTTTCCATGAAACAAACGAATCTGGCGAGCCTGTATTCTTACCAGAGGAAAAAGTGAAGATCAAAGAAATATTTATTATACCAAACATCGAGTTGCGAATGATGCCCTCTACAGATCATGGGCGGCTCGTGAATATACACTGTATACTTAATCCTGATTTTGTTGCAAATATAGACAACGATCTATTTAATTCTATAGAGTATGCTGCTGAGCCTGGCCGAAAGTTCAAAATGAATCAAGCTGGGTTTATAGGGTTGGGAAAATTTATCGATTCAAACTTAAGTGATGTAGCCGCTTACAAAAAAGGGATAGATTCGTTTGTCGTCGATCACAGCCAATTACATGCCCTTTATGAAGCTAACGCCAACTTCCGCGAGAAGGTAATTATTGTAGTTAGTAATTCCTGTGTAGATGGTGCTTCGGGTTTACAAAAACATTACGATCTATTTGAAAATGATGCTGCAAGCCAACTCGATGCTGTAAGAAAATCTATTTATACTATTTCTAATGCAATCTTTTCCGGCAATCCTGAAGATAGACGATACTTTCTGGGAGAAAAAACCGATGACAGGGAAACAGTTATTAGTAAATGCGGATCATTAAAACCTTGCGTTCACGGATGCGATGCCCATACGGAAGCAAAATTATTTAATCCAGATAATAATCTATTTTGCTGGATAAAAGCGGATACAAGTTTTGAAGGTTTAAAACAGGTTTTATGGGAACCAAAGGATAGAGTACGAATCCAGGAAAGAAATCCTGGCGATAGTAAGTCAGGGCGGATAATAATTGATAGAGCTACATACAAGAACGCTGATCAACAGGACAAAACTGTTGTGTTTAACCAGGATCTTAACTCAATCATCGGTGTTCGCGGTAGCGGGAAGTCTACGTTGCTAAGAAATATCGCGCATAATGTCGATCCAGCACAATTTACTGAAAAAGATAAGCCCGCCAATCTGTATCCATTAGATTCGGTGAAAGTTATATGGGTTGATGGGCAGGAAGATCATGGTAGCAATGACAGCCCAAAAAGCGTTTTTTATATACCCCAAAATTATTTGAGTTCCTTAGCGTATGACGATGGGGATAAAGCGGCAGAAAGGGATCAGTTCTTAACCCGATTACTTAAAAAGCATTCATTGTTTGCGAATGCGATTCAAGTTTACGAAGAGTTAACTTCAAATAACAAAGTTAAAGCAGAGGCATTAATTGAAAGCTTGCTATCAGCCAAATCTACTAATAACGAAACCGCACTTCTTATAAGAAAACAAGGATCGAAAATTGAGATTGAAAAAGAAATTGCAAATAAAAATGTTGAAATTAAAAAATATAAGGTCTCAGGTAGCACATCTATATCTGATGAGGAAATTAAAGAATACTCGGATGCTAAGAGCCTCATTGCTGATAATCAGAAATTCCTTCTGCTGCTGTCTCAGGACAAAACAATCCTTGAGACTCTTGATAAGACGGGCGCAGGAGTCTATGTATCAAACCAGGAATTTAGCAGACTCTCACTCGAGAGACAGAAATTAATTCGCGATGAATTGGTCAGAAAAGGAAAAGAAAGTTTGAGTGTTCTAATAAAAGCAGAGATTGATAGTATTAAAACTGAAATTAACAGTTGCGAAACAGTTATCAAGGAGAATAGCGCGATCGTTAGTACACTCAATGAGAAAATCAAACTAAATACGGCCCTCGAGACATTGACTAAGGAGCTAGCAGGACTTCAGGATACGATTAAAAAAATTGATGAACTTACAAAGATTCTTCAACAATCAGACGTACAGCAAAAAGAGGCAATCGATTCCTTAATCAACATATACAAAGAGTATGATTATCAGCGTAAAACAGTATTTGAAACCGTGCGGTTTGATGACCTATTTACATTCCTGAATATTGATATTGTCACAGAATATAATAGCGAAGATCTAAAGAGGTTCGTGGAGCGAAACATTAACACCCGTGACACAGACGCAAGCTTAAAGCAGGAACCAGATATTACTCAATTCTTTGGTGAGAGTACTGCTCAGTTAAGTAATGATACTCTTAGGAAAGTAATAGTTAATCTCGTGAATAACAAGATTAAAATCAAGGTTGACGCATCTGATGTTTCACAGGTAATTTCCCAATTAATAAAGAACCGATACGAGATTGATTATCTTAACTCGGTAAAAACCAAGGAGAATGACACGGCTTTTAAGGATATGACAGGAGGGCAAAAAGCAATTGCCTTGCTCGAGTTGGTATTTAGATTTGATGACGAAAAGTATCCTATATTAATAGATCAGCCTGAAGATGACTTAGACGTTGGTGGCGTAGCGACTGACCTTGTCAACTTTATAAAGTCCGAAAAGGAGGATAGGCAAATTATTATTGTTTCTCATAACGGAAGTTTGGTTGTTTGTGCTGATTCAGAAGAGGTGTTGGTATCAAGTAATTCAAGACATAGCGCGGGAAAATATAACTTTGATTACCTAACCGGTTCTATTGAAAATATAGAAATCAGAGACAGGATAATTGATGTGCTCGAGGGTGGTAAAGAGGCGTTGCGGCAGAGAGCCAGGAAATTAGATTTTAAGAAAGAATTATAAATCATGTACGAATATTACACCCCACAACGAGTAAAAGGCTTGTACGATCCTAATTCGTCAGAGCCGTTTAAGTTATCCCGCAGCAAAATTGACCTATTTACCGAATGCCCGCGGTGTTTCTACCTAGACCGCCGGCTAGGGGTTGGCAGACCACCCGGATTCCCATTTGCCCTAAACTCCGCCGTTGACCACCTGTTAAAACTCGAATTCGATATCTACCGTGCTAAAGGTAGCAAACATCCGCTGATTCAGAAATACGGAGTAGATGCGGTGCCGGTGGCGCATGAAGATTTAGAAAAATGGCGGCATAACTTTACCGGCGTGCAGTTTTTGCATCCCAAAACCAACTTTTTAGTCTTTGGTGCAATTGACGATTTGTGGCAGAACTCACAAGGTGAATATATTGTGGTGGATTATAAATCTACCTCTAAAGCCGAGGAAATAACCGAGCTTAATAAAGAGTGGCAAGACGGGTATAAGCGGCAGATGGAGGTGTATCAGTGGCTCTTGAGGCAAAATGGTTACAAGGTTTCTGATACCGGCTATTTTGTGTATTGCAACGGGCGCACAGACAAAAGCGCGTTTGACGCCAAGTTAGAGTTTGATATTACGCTAATTGCGTATAAGGGCAGTGACAGTTGGATAGATGGCACGTTGCTTAAAGCACATGAGTGTTTGAATAGTGATAGTATTCCAGAAGCCAATCCAAGTTGTGATTATTGTGGTTACACCGAGGCGGTTAAGACCGTGGAATTTTAAATTTTAAATTTTTTAATTTTTACTGTGTATGGAAGTTTTATCTATATAGATTCCAGGTCGAGCCCGGAATGACAAAGGATAGGGGACGGTTCTCTTTTGAGCACGGTTTTGACTAAATTGTCATCCCCGACATTTTATTCGGGGATCCAGAAGAAAGACGGTTTTTTATAGGCTGGATTCCCACCTTCGCGGGAATGACACCATAGGAATAGATTCCGGATTAAATCCGGAATGACAGGGGAAAACAAAAATTGGCAAAGAATTAGGCCGGGAGTCCGTGGTGGACTGCCGGCCTTTGGTGAGGCCCTGTTCTATGATTACAGGCAGACGCCTCCGATAGAGGTATCTGCCCAGGAAGTGTCGGTGTGAGCGTTAGCCCTCCGTGCACTTCCTACTTGCGGGTGGTGTCGTGCAGCGTCTCGCCGGACTCGCTGATGACCACGTGGTCGTGGCTACCGTCGCGGCTGTCGTGATCGATGATCAGCATGTCGGTCGTCGACTGGCCGGTGCCGCCATCGCGGCCGGAGCCCACTGTCACTTCGATACTGCCACTGCGGGACTGCGTGTCTCTCTCTGGCATCGGACTAACCCTTTCGACTTGCAGGATAATTTAGATATACTACAATAATATAATCATGTCAAGACGAATGTTGGACTCGATATTGTGATGGGGGATAGACATAAGCAAAATTTTAAATTTTTAATTTTTAATTTTAAAACATTTGGAATGATTCTTTTTATGTAGATTCCGGATTATCCGCCAGCCGGCGGACCGGAATGACAAGATAAATAAGCAAAGAATTAGGCCGGGAGTCCGTGGTGGACTGCCGGCCTGGTGGATGGTGATGGGCGCGAGGTCACTTCTTGTAGAAGGCCTCGCAAAGCGCTTTTGCCGTGCCGGTTCGGTCGCTGGTATAGACAATCAGCGTCTGAACCGTCTTTGGGGCGCGAACGGTGAGTTGCAGCCCGGCATCCACGTCAAGGAACTTGAGGTTCTTCGGGACTGGGCGCCCTTTGGTGTGCTGGATGAATCCAAGACTCACTCCAGTAACGCACGCCAGGCCGTCCACCGCCTTAATCAGCGACTCGGCCTCGTCGATGATGCTCGTGTGCTTGCCTCGGATTTTCCCGCCTTGAGCGTGTCGCATCACGGACTCCTTATTGTGAACCGAATTCTGAGCAATGGCGCTCAGTATGCCAATATAATAACATATATAAGAGTAAAGAGCAAGGCGGGTGGGTGAATTTACATTTTGAAATTTATAATTTGAACTGCGTATGGATGTTCTATTTATATAGATTCCGGGTCGAGCCCGGAATGACAATCCGGGTGAAAGACTATCTAAAAACAAAAATTCGACCAATTTCAAATTTAAAATTTAAAATTTAAAATTTTGGCAACCCCTCGTTGCCAGGGGGTTGACAAGCTATCAAACTTTTGATAGCCTAAATATAGATTAGCCAAACGTCGGAGCCTCATGGTAATAATTTCGGCTTAAGTCCTGACATTAAGCAGGCTGTTTCTGCTATCCAAGCAGAACCGGCCGTTTTGTGTAAATTCGGAAAACAGATGACAGAGGACAGAGAACGGAACCGAGGAGAACTCTTTATGAAGATTTCTCCACCCTCGAGACAACGCTCGAGGCTCTGCCCGTAGACTACGCCCGGAGGGAGTCGAAATGACAAACTGTGATGCGTATTATCACCCAAATCTAATATATATAAATAATATAGTTTCGATAACAAAGGGAGAAATGTGATGAGTAAAAGTGCAAGCACTAAGCCAGAAAGAATCTATTTATCCGGTAATCCAAACCCCACCAAGTTACCAAACCTTATCGAAATTCAGACGAACTCATATAAATGGTTGTTTGAGCAAGGTGTTCAAGAGCTTTTAGACGAGATTAATCCAATAGAAGATTTTACCGGCAAAAGCTTGTCGCTTACTTTTAGCTCTCCAACCCTAGACAAATCGCGCATTACCGAAGAAATGGCGCGCGACAAAAACTTAACTTACAAAGCCCCATTTAAGGCTCGCGCTAGCTTGTTGAACAAAGAAACCGGTGAAATTAAAGAGAGCGATGTCTTTTTGGGTGATTTCCCGTTGATGACCAAACGCGGCACCTTTATTATTAACGGTATTGAGCGTGTGGTTGTTACCCAGATTGTACGCTCATATGGCGTACTTTTTGCTAACGATGAAGTGCCCGGCCGCAACTTATTTGGCGCTAAAATTATTCCTAACCGCGGCGCATGGTTAGAAGTTGAAACTAACGCTAAAGACGTGATTACGGTTAAAATTGATCGCAAACGCCGCATTAATGTCACTACGTTCTTGCGTGCTTTTGGTTACGCTAACGACGATGCTATTCGTGATTTGTTTAAAGATGTAGATACTAATCCAGATCACCAGTACATTAACGCCACACTTGAAAAAGACGTGACTAAAAGCGAAGATCAGGCCGTGGTAGAAGTTTATAAAAAGATTCGCCCGGGAGACTTGGCTAACCCAGAAGGCGCACGTTCGTTCTTGAATATGTTGTTCTTTAATAACAAACGCTACGATCTTGGGCGCGTTGGCCGTTATCGCATGAACATTCGTTTGAATTTGCAGGTTAAAGACGTAGTTGAGAATCGAATTTTGCGGATGGATGATTTTATCGCCATCGTTAAAGAAGTAATTAGATTAAATAACGATCCAACTGCTAAGAAAGATGATATCGATCACTTAGCCAACCGCCGCGTTCGCGCCGTGGGTGAATTGGTGCAGGCTAAAATTCGCGTTGGTTTGTTGCGTATGGAACGTATTGTTAAAGATCGCATGAGCGTCTCAGACATTGCCACCGTTACGCCGGCGCAGTTGGTTAACTCGCGCCCAATTATGGCGGTGTTGCAAGAGTTCTTTGCCTCATCTCAGTTATCACAGTTTATGAGCCAGACTAACCCGCTAGCCGAGCTTGGTAACAAGCGCACGCTTTCCGCTACCGGTCCGGGTGGACTTTCTCGTGAGCGCGCCGGTTTCGAAGTTCGAGACGTTCATCCTACTCATTACGGCCGCATTTGCCCAATTGAAACCCCAGAAGGCCCGAACATTGGGTTGGTGGGCTATTTGGCTTCTTACGGACGGGTGAATGATTACGGTTTTATCGAATCACCTTACCGCAAAGTTGAGCAGATTGATGGCAAGACCAAGGTTAGTGATAAAATTGATTATTTAGATGCCGCCACCGAAGAGCGTCACATCATTGCTCCAGCCTCAGCTCCAATTGACAAAGACGGCTACTTTACAGAAGTTCGTACTTTGGTGCGTAGATTTGGTGAGCCGGCGGTTGAAGATACTAAGAAAATTCAATATATTGATGTTTCGCCGAAACAGATTTTGGGTATTTCGGCTTCCTTGATCCCGTTCATTGAACACGATGAAGCCGCGCGCGCGTTGATGGGTGCAAACATGCAACGTCAAGCTGTGCCGGTTATTGTGCCGCAATCTCCGGTGGTGGGTACTGGTATGGAGTACGAGGCCGCTTACGACTCCGGTCAGATTATTATTGCCGATGAGTCTGGTACGGTTTTGGAATCAACCGCCCATCACATTACCGTGTTGGAAGACGATACTAAAGAGAAAAAAGTTTATAAATTACAGAAATTTGTGCGATCAAACCAGGCCACTTGTATTAACCAACGTCCAATTGTAGATGTTGAGCAACACGTGGTTAAGGGTCAGGTGATTGCCGATAGCTCTGCCACCGATAAAGGCGAGCTGGCCTTGGGTCAGAACGTTTTGGTGGCGTTTATGAGCTGGGGTGGTGGTAACTTTGAAGATGCTATCATTATTTCCGAGCGCATGTTACATCGAGATCGTTTCACCTCTATTCACATCGAAAAATACGTTTGTGAAGTACGAGACACTAAATTGGGGCCAGAAGTAATCACTCAAGATATCCCAAACGTGTCCGAAGAAGCGCTGTCTAACTTAGACGAAAGCGGTATTGTGCGCATTGGTGCAGAGGTAGAGACCGGCGACATTTTGGTGGGTAAAATTACGCCTAAAGGTGAGACCGAGTTGTCTGCCGAAGAAAAATTGTTACGCGCCATCTTTGGTGAAAAAGCCAAAGACGTCCGAGACGCCTCTTTGCGCTTGCCTCACGGCGAACGCGGTAAAGTGGTTGAGATTAAATTATTTAATAAAGATCAGGGTGATGAGTTGCCAGCCGGTGTTTATCAGCAAGTAGAAATCTCGGTGGCTCAGTTACGTAAAATTGCGGTTGGTGATAAATTAGCCGGACGTCACGGTAACAAAGGTGTTATTTCTACCATTTTGCCGGTAGAAGATATGCCGTATATGCCAGATGGCACGCCGGTAGACATCATTCTTAACCCGCTGGGTGTGGTTTCCCGTATGAACTTGGGTCAGATTTTAGAGACTCACCTAGGCTGGGCCGCCAACACCTTAAACATCAAAGTAGCCAGCCCGGTATTTGAAGGTTTAAGTTGGGAGCAGATTCAAACTTACTTAGAGAAAGCCAAATTGCCTAAGACCGGCAAAATTCAGTTGTTTGATGGCCGCAGCGGCGCCGGTTTTGATCACACTACTACCACCGGTATTAACTACATCATGAAATTGTCTCACTTGGTTGATGACAAGATGCACGCTCGTTCAGTTGGACCATACTCCATGATCACCCAGCAGCCATTGGGTGGAAAAGCCCAGTTTGGTGGCCAGCGATTCGGAGAAATGGAAGTTTGGGCATTAGAGGCTTATGGTGCCGCTCATACTTTGCAAGAAATGTTGACGGTTAAATCCGATGACACCGTGGGTAGAAGCAAAGTTTACGAAGCCATTATTAAGGGCGATCCAATTCAAAAACCATCTATTCCGGAATCGTTTAACGTGTTGGTTAAAGAGTTGCAAAGCTTAGGCTTGTCGGTTCAGTTGTTAAGCGATGAAGACGCCAAAAACTTTGAAATTCATTTGGAAGAGGCCAAAAAGGCGATGGCGCCGGTCTCTGACACTGGTGAAACCTTAGAAGAAATCTTAAACGAGCCGGTTGGCGGCATGATTGAAGACGAAGAAGCAGTGGATAAATTAGTAACCGAAATTGGCAGTGATGACGAGTTGTCAGAGCCTGTCGCAGCTGCTGAAGAAGCATAAAGGAGAAGAAATGAAGTACGAAGACACTCAAAGTCAAGATTTATTCGCCGCTGTTCGTATTGCTATTGCTAGCCCGGACGAAATTTTAGCTTGGTCACACGGTGAAGTTACCAAACCGGAAACTATTAACTATCGCACCCAAAAACCAGAGCGCGACGGTTTATTTGACGAGCGCATTTTTGGACCAACCAAAGACTGGGAATGTTACTGTGGCAAATATCGTAAAATCCGCTATAAAGGTGTGGTTTGTGATAAATGTGGCGTAGAAGTAACGCGTAGTGCCGTTAGACGAGAGCGCTTAGGGCATATTGATTTAGCAGTGCCGGTAGCTCACGTTTGGTACATTCACGGTATTCCAAGCATTTTGGGCACGTTATTAAATATGACAGTTTCCGAGCTGGAAAAGGTAATTTACTTTGCCGGTTTTGTCATTATTGAAGTGAACGAAACTATTCGCCAGCAAACATTAGAACAACTTGAATTGGAATTTAAAGAGTATAAAGACTCCAGTTTAGGTAAAAACGACGCCTCGGCAGCCGAAGTAGAAGCGGCATACAAATCTGCTAAAACCGAATTAAATAATTTAGGTTCTAACCAGATTATCTCGGAAAGCCGATATCACGATATTTCATTGAAATACGGGCACATTGTGCGCGTGGGCATTGGTGCCGAAGCCATTTTGGAGTTACTAAAACGGATTGATGTTAACGCTATTATCACCCAAATTACCGACGATGCTCGCACCGCTACCGGTACCGCCAAACGCAAGATGGTGAAACGCTTAAAATTGCTCATCGATCTTAGAGAAGCCGGTATTAGCCCAACTTGGTTGGTGCAAACTCGCATTCCGGTTATTCCACCAGATTTGCGCCCAATGGTGCAGCTAGATGGTGGCCGTTTTGCCGCCTCAGACCTTAATGATTTGTATCGTCGCGTGTTAAACCGCAACAATCGCTTAAAGAAATTGCTATCGCAAGGTGCGCCAGAAGTTATCGCTCGCAACGAAAAACGCATGTTGCAAGAAGCGGTTGATGCTTTAATTGACAACAACGCCCGCCGCGGGAAAGCTGTCGCTTCTGTTGGATCAAAACGTAAATTGCGTTCACTGTCCGATTTGTTACGAGGCAAACAAGGCCGTTTCCGCCAGAACTTGCTTGGAAAACGGGTTGACTACTCTGGACGATCCGTGATTGTGGTTGGACCTAACTTGAAACTAAACGAATGTGGTTTGCCAAAAATGATGGCGCTAGAGCTATTTAAGCCATTTATTATTGGCCGGCTGATTTCTGATGGTTACGTTCATAACGTTAAAAACGCCACCCGGTTAATTGAGCAAGGTGATTCGTTTGTGTGGGATATTTTGGAAGAAATTACGTCTCAGCACTACGTATTGCTAAACCGCGCCCCCACCTTGCACCGATTGGGTATTCAAGCCTTCAAACCAATTTTGATTGAGGGTAAGGCTATTCAGATTCATCCTTTAGTTTGTTCCGCCTTTAACGCAGACTTTGATGGTGACCAAATGGCTGTGCACATTCCGCTATCCGCTCAAGCGCAAGCCGAGGCCGGCAGCATTATGGTATCCAGCCACAACTTGCTAAAACCATCCTCTGGTGAGCCAATTGTGACCCCATCGCTAGATATGGTGCTTGGTTGTTTCTACATCACCACCATTAAAGAAGGCAAACGTGGCGAAGGTAAAATCTTCTCCAGCCGCGATGAAGCGCGCATGGCATTTTATCATCAAGTAATAGACATTAACTCTAAAATTAAAGTCAAAATTGATGATGAAATCATTGAAACTTGTATTGGACGCATTATCTTTAACGATATTTTGCCCACCAACTTGGCGTTCAAAAACGAAGTGATGGACAAACGCGCTTTGCGCAAAGTGGTTAAAGAAGTGTTTGAAAAATGCGGCACCGACGAGACCGCCGGTTTTGTGGACCGCGTTAAATCATTAGGCTTTAAACACAGCACCCTTTCCGGTATGACATTCTCTATGAGCGATGTTCAAGTGCCGGCCAATAAGGGTGAAATTATCAAAACTGCCGAAAATAACGTTGAATTGATCGAAAAACAGTTTAATCGCGGTTTGATCACCGAACAAGAGCGTTATCAGAGCGTAGTTCAGTTATGGTTAGACGTGGTGGCCGAAATTCAGAAAGAAATGTTATCACAATTTGACAAAAACAGCCCAATTTACGCCATGATTACCAGTGGTGCTCGTGGTTCAAATACTCAGTTGACTCAGATGGCTGGTATGAAAGGATTGGTGGTGAACCCATCCGGAGATATTATCGAATTGCCAATGATTAGCAACTTTAAAGAAGGTTTGTCGGTGTTTGAATACTTTAACTCGTCTCACGGATCCAGAAAAGGACGTGCTGACACCGCACTTAGAACTTCTGAAGCGGGATATCTAACCCGAAGATTGGTAGATGTATCTCAAGATATTATTATTACCGCCGAAGATTGCCAAACCGAAGAAGGCATGGAGATCTCGCTCAGCTACTCAACCGACTTTGGCGTTGGTGCCAAGGAAGCGATTATTGGGCGTGTTTTGGCTAAAAATGCCGGTAAAATTAAACGTAACACCTTAATTACCGAATCAGTTTACGATCAGCTGGTAGAGGCCGGAGTAGAATCGGTTACTATTAGAACGCTGTTGCATTGCCAAGCCGATTTTGGGGTTTGTCAGCTGTGCTACGGTGAAAACCTAGCTACCGGAAAAATGGTAGAAAAAGGCCAAGTAATTGGTATTATGGCCGCCCAAGCCATTGGTGAGCCGGGAACTCAGCTAACCATGAGAAACTTCCACATGGGTGGTGTAGCTTCGGCTGCAGACATTACCTCTGGTTTGCCACGAGTTGAAGAGCTGTTAGAATGTCGCTTGCCTAGAAACGCCGCCGTATTGGCAGAGGTAGATGGTAAAGTATCAATTACCGAAGACAAAGAAGACAAATTAATTAAAATTACCTCAGATCACGAGAAACAAGAAGAACACAAACTAACTCCGGAATACACCGTGGTGGTTGAAAATGGCGAAGCGGTAAAACCAAAACGCATTTTAGCTACCAATCCAAACGGTGTGGCTATTAGATCCGGAATTGCCGGAAATGTACGATTCACCAAGACCGCGGTCTTTGTTGAATCCGGTGACAAAGTTACCAAAGAATATCGTGTTCCATCGGTCATTAACGTGTTAGTTAAACATGGTGATAAAGTTAAAATGGGTGATCGCATTACCGAAGGCCACTTGGATCTGTTATCCGCGGTTGACATTATTGGTTTCAGTGCGGTACAGAAATATATCATTGAAGAAGTACAGTCTATCTACGCATCTCAAGGACAAAGCATTAACAACAAGCACGTTGAAGTGATTGTTAAACGAATGTCATCTAAAGTGCGCGTGTTAGATTCCGGCTCAACTTCGCTATTGCCGGGCCAAATTACCGACCGCATTCGCCTAAACAACGAAAACAAAGAAGCCAAAGCCAAAAAAGGCGCGTTGGCCACTGCCGAAGATATGATTCTAGGTATTACCCGCGTAGCCATTTTGACCGATAGCTTCTTGTCCGCAGCCAGTTTCCAAGAAACCACATCGGTGTTAATTGGCGCTGCCACCACCGGTAAAATTGATCACCTACGTGGATTAAAAGAAAATGTGATTATTGGTAAGCTAATCCCGGCCGGAACCGGTTTGGACACAGTGGTTGAATTAGCGGTTACCGAAGAGAATACTTTAATAGATAAAGCCGAGTTGGAACCGACAGATATGCCAGTGGTAAAACCGGTACGCGATGAGGTGGTTAAGTCCGCCTAGTTCCATTGTTCTTGTTCGAGGAACCGCTGCAAGCGTTGACGAGAACTATCTATAGCGTAGTTCTCGCTATCGCTCGAACAAGAATTGGTGTTTGACTTTGGACCTTCAACCTGTTAAAATGTAAACAATATCTAATTCATAAGGACCTGAATGCCAACAATTTCACAGTTATTAAAAACCCCGCGCAAAATCAAATCCAGCCGATCAAAAGTGCTGGCTTTGAAGCGTAGCTTTAACTTTAAGAAAAACAAACCGGTTAATATTATTGACGGCTGCCCGCAAAAACGTGGTGTTTGTATTAAAGTGGCTACAATGACCCCAAAAAAGCCAAACTCCGCTTTGCGTAAATTTGCACGTGTTAGATTAACCAACGGCATGGAAGTAAACGCTTACATCCCTGGTGAAGGTCATAACTTGCAAGAGCACTCTGTTGTTTTAATTAGAGGCGGCCGAGTTAAAGATTTGCCTGGTATGCGCTACCACATCATTCGTGGTAAATTAGACACTCAAGGCGTACAGAAACGCAAACAAGGTCGTAGCTTATACGGCAGCAAGAAACCGAAAGAGTAATATGTCAAGAGGCCGAAATCATCCTAAAATTAATATTGTCCAACCTGATCCAGTTTATCAAAGCGTCGCATTGGGTAAGTTTATCAACTATATTTTGCTAGATGGCAAAAAATCAGTCGCCCAAAAAATTGTCTATACTGCGCTTGAGCAAATTGGCAAAAAAACCAACCTAGACCCAATGGAAGTGTTTGATACCGCTATCAAAAATGCCTCACCGGTGTTAGAGGTTAAAGGTAAACGTATTGGTGGCGCAAACTATCAAATCCCGTTTGAAGTGCCTCGCGCTCGTCGTCAAACTTTAGCGATGAAGTGGATGATTGCATCTGCTCGCGGCAAACAAGGCAAACCAATGTCAGAGTTTCTGGCCGAAGAAATTACCGATGCTTATCACAACACCGGCGCAGCGATGAAGAAAAAAGACGATATGCACCGCATGGCAGACGCCAACAAGGCCTTTGCTCACTTTGCCAAGTTTACCGGGTAAACGAAATAAACACATTCTGCTGTCATCCCGGACTTGATTGTTTCGATAGAAACTAACGACTTCAATCGCAAGGTTGTAAGGAGTATCCGGGATCCAGTATATGAAAGAGTTCTTCTATATAGATTCCGGGTCAAGCCCGGAATGACAAGAAGAACTTTTTTCAAATTTATTTAGTGCTTGGTGCTTTGAATTTCGAATTTTTATTGTAATCTGTCCGAGACAGATTATAATAATTGTATGCGTAAGTCATTCAATCTAATTGAGATATTAATTGTCGTATCGGTTATTGGCATTTTGGCCGCGATGACTTTAAATTACGCTAAATCTGCACGCTTAAGAGCGCGTGATGCTACTCGTAAAAACGATATGCAGACGCTTCGTCTAAATATGGTTAATTATAAACAGGCTAACTCGATTTATCCGGGGGCTGGCGCGTCTAATGTTTATTCCTGTGCATCACAGGGTGGCGCACCAAGTAACTGGACTTCCACATTGCTACCGGCACTAGCCGCATTTGCGTCAACTCTGCCATCTGACCCAATCGGAAAATGTAATGGCGGTTTGTTGGTATCAAAAGCCAATGATGCCACTAAAAATCCCAACGATGTCTATGATTATTGGGTTTATACTCAAAAAACGAACGCCAACAACAGTATGGCCTATGGAATTTTGTCAGTACTAGAGATAAATAATAGTTCGGTTAGCTGCGCTACAACATATTCCAATGGTGGCTGCCATGATCTCGCACGCGAAACGTATGTTTTAAGTGCTGATAGCTACGTGAATACACATTATTATACAATTGGCTGTCAGTATGATGCGGCCACGCAAGCTACTCGAGTTGCCGCCGGGCTAACCCCAATCTGCCCCGAAAAACAGTGAAGCGGATAATGGAAAACAGATGACGGGTGACGGATTTTTTGTTCGAGCGTAACACGGACTTTTTTTGTGTCATTCCGGACTAGATCCGGAATCTATATAAATAAAATACCCTCCGAAACGGTTGCCCGTCGCGGAGGGTTGTTGGTTGGTGGTGATCGTCTCGGCACGATATGGTTGATGTGTCCTAGAACACTGGCGAGAGCCGCTTGGCAAACTCCAGGCCCAGGGTGCGAGTTGCGAGCTCGTCGCTGGATAGCGCAACACGGGAGAAACTATCCAGCCGCCCGTCCACAATCTGGAAGATGACCGAGAAGCAGCGGACGTCCGCTTGCTTGGGGGTCTGACCCGATGTTACCGGCTGATCCCGCTCGTACCAGTCTAGCTGATCGAGGGGGATTCGGTAGATCATGCAGATCTCATTGGCAAGGTCCAACGTGGACTCAAGCGACGTTTCGCGTGAGACCATATTGGAGCGCTCCGCCAATACCACCGTTCGGCCGCTAAACGGGTGTTCGACCACCATCAAGTTCGAGAATATCGGCGCGTTTAGCAGCGCCTTTTTCCTGTTGCGCAGGCAGCCGATGCGACCGTGAACCGATCTGGCTCGTCTGACAATAGTGTCCAGTGACACGCCATTCGGAAGCGGTCTGTTATCATGTAGCCGGATTAGCGATTCGAGAAGGTGATGCATTTCCTCGGCGTCTGCTTGACTGATCCGAAATGACCCCATCGCGCGATATCCTCTCTGGTCCAGAACGGAAGACCTAGGTTGTGCAGGTACGGTTGATGGCATTAATTATAGAGTAATGTTGCGTTTTGTCAATAAAAAACATCTCCGCAGGCGACTGGCGCGTGCGGAGACGAGGTGGAGATGGGTGTGCGTGGGTCAGGCCGGAACAGGCGTTGCGATCTCGGTCATGAAAGCGACCCTAATCGCTTCTTTAACGCAGGCGCAGTCCAAGTGTCCAGTTGGGATGAAAGCGACAGCGCCAGCAAGGCCAGCCCACACGCCATATATCACCTCGGAAGACTGCCCGATAACAATGACCCGGTAGCCCAGTTGCGCCAGGTAACGCACCGTGTTCATGCCGGGGAAGTCTGACGGTCCGGTTAGGTAGAATACCACCCCCACTCTTTCGGGGTCAGGTGAGTGATTGATCATACTCACCGCGTCCTGAAACGACAGCAACGTGGCCGCGCCGAGTTCAGACGTCACGTAGTTGAGAATCCAGGCGTATTGTATATCAACGCCGTTGACGACATACAGCACTTGCTTGCCCTTAAGGTTCACGGCCATTTTGCCTTACCTCCCCTGTGTGGTGCGCTACAGCCAGATGACACCAGTATAGGATTATTATGTAATTTGTCAATATAAAACATCTCCGCAAACGGCGCGCGTCTGCGGAGCTGGGGCTGGTCATACAGGCTCGGGCGGGTACTCCTCGAGCGATTTGAAGAACCGTCTGAGGACAGCCGACACCTCCATCGGGTTGAACGGCTTCGACAAGATACAGTCAGCGCCAAGTTGCCAGCCGTCGGACACGTCTTGGTCATTAGTGCATTCGGTCAGCACCAGGATTGGGACATTCTGAGTAAGCTGGTTTCGACGCAACATCGAGAGAATTGCGAAATCGGCTTTGCCGGTGGTACCGGCAACCTCGGTGATAACCGCTGACGGCAACTGATTGGCTTCAATTGCGCCAAGGCGATCGATTATCTCGTCGGTGTTATTAAACCCGACTACGATGCATCCCAATCGCTCTAGGTTACTGCAGATGATCCGACGAGTCTGCAGATTCGAATCGAGGTGCCATACGATCTTGCCCTCCATAATGCTCATCTCATCCACCTCCGGTCAGGTAGCGTACTGATGATAAGTATAGAACTATTTATAAAATTGTCAATAACATTTTGACTTTTGAACACGGGTGTGTTATTATTTACTCTTAAGAGGGGATTTTGTGTAAATAACACCTGAGGAGAGATAATGGCACGCGAAGTTTCAATTGAATTAACTCGTAACATTGGCACCATCGCCCATATTGATGCCGGTAAAACTACTGTTACCGAAGGTATTTTGTATCGTACCGGTAAAGTGCATAAAATCGGCGAAGTGCATGAAGGCGAAGCAACCATGGACTGGATGGAGCAAGAGCGCGAGCGCGGTATTACCATCACCTCTGCTGCCACCACCTGTTATTGGAAAAATCATCGTATTAACATTATTGACACCCCGGGACACGTTGACTTTACCGTTGAGGTAGAACGATCATTGCGCGTACTAGATGGCGCAGTGGTCATTTTTGATGGCAAAATGGGGGTAGAGCCACAATCCGAGACTGTTTGGCGTCAAGCAGACAAATATACCGTTCCGCGTATTTGCTTTATCAATAAAATTAACCAAACCGGCGGCGATTTCTATAAATCACTGGCCTCTATTCGCGAACGCTTATCTAAAAACACTTTTCCAATTCAGCTGCCAATTGGCTTTGAACAAAGCATTAACGGTGTGGTAGATGTAGTGGCGCGAAAAGCTTATACCTATAAAGATTATACCGATCACGAGTTGGTTGAGACCGAAATTCCGTCTAGTATGGTAGATGAAGTAGAGAAATATCGTACCGAACTACTAGAAAAAGCGGTTGAAGCCGATGACACGGCGATGGAAAAATATTTAAATGGCGAAGAGCTAACCGACGACGAATTAAAAACAGCCATTCGCAAAAGCGTCATTAAAGGTGATTTCTACCCGGTGATGGGTGGAGATGGCCGCGGTGTGATCGTAGAAACGTTGCTAGACGCTGTGGTGGCCTATTTGCCATCTCCTCATGATGTTGCGCAGGTTAAGGGTGTAGATCTTAAAACCGATGCCGACATTGAAGTTAAAACCGATGATAACGGTTCATTTGTGGGCTTGGCTTTTAAAGTTGCTGCAGATCCGTTTGTGGGTAAATTAATTTTCTTCCGCGTATATCGTGGCATCTTGAAATCAGGATCATACGTGGTTAACACTACTAACGGTGAAAAAGAACGTATTGGTCGCATTGTGCGTTTGCACGCCAATCATCGCGAAGATGTAAACGAAGTTTATTCCGGTGATATTGCCGCTGCGGTTGGCTTAAAAGCCACTCGAACCGGTGATACGTTGTGCGACAGCGATAATCAAGTTAGATTGGAATCCATAACCTTCCCAGAGCCGGTTATCGATATGGCAGTTGAGCCAAAAACCAAAGCCGACCAAGAAAAAATGGGTGTGGCTATTGCTCGATTAGTCGAGGAAGATCCAACATTAAGAGTTAAATCTAACCAAGAAACCGGCCAGACAATTTTGTCCGGAATGGGCGAGCTGCATTTGGAAATTATTGTAGATAGAATGCGCCGCGAGTTTAAGGTAGAGGTAACCTCTGGTAAGCCTCAGGTGGCCTACAAAGAGACCGTACGCAGCGAAGTAGAGCAAGAAGGCAAGTTTATCCGTCAGTCGGGTGGTCGTGGCCAGTACGGGCATGTTTATTTGCGCGTCAAACCTAACGAATCCGGCCAAGGTCTGGAGTTTGAGAATAAAATTGTCGGTGGTGCTATTCCTAAAGAATACATTCCGGCGGTTGAGCAAGGCGTTAAAGAAGCGATGGAAAAAGGCGTTATTGCCGGATATCCGGTTGAAGGCCTACACGTTACCTTATTTGACGGTACTTTTCACGAAGTTGACTCGTCTGAAATGGCATTCAAAATTGCCGGTTCAATGGCATTGCAAGATGCGGTTAAAAAGGCAAATCCAACCATTTTGGAGCCAATTATGAAGGTTGAAGTGACTACTCCGGAAGATTTTATGGGCGATGTGATTGGTGATTTGAACGCCAAGCGTGGTCAAATTCAGCAGATGACCGAGCGTGGCACCGCCAAAATTGTCGATGCAACCGTGCCGCTTTCAAGCATGTTTGGATATGCCACCACATTGCGATCGATGTCTCAGGGCCGAGCGTCATATTCGATGGAATTTGACCATTACGAATCAGTCCCAGCTAACATCCAACTAGACATTATTTCCGGTAAAGTTAAGTAAAAGTCTAAAAGTGTTGACGTTTTAATCAATATAAGTTATAGTTAAATAGTAAAGTTAATAAGGAGAGCAAAATGGCTCAAGAGAAATTTGAACGATCCAAACCACACGTAAATGTGGGTACCATTGGACACGTTGACCACGGCAAAACAACCTTAACCGCTGCTATCACCCATGTGTTAGCTAAAAAAGGTTTAGCCACCGCCCGTAAGTTTGACGAGATCGATAACGCTCCTGAAGAGAAGGCACGTGGTATTACCATTGCCACCTCTCACCAAGAGTATGAGACCGAAAAGCGTCACTACGCCCACGTTGACTGTCCGGGTCACGCTGACTACGTTAAAAACATGATTACTGGTGCTGCTCAAATGGATGGCGCTATCCTAGTGGTTGCTGCCACCGACGGCCCAATGCCACAAACTCGTGAGCACATTTTGTTAGCTCACCAAGTTGGTGTGCCTCGTATTGTAGTGTTTATGAACAAGTGCGACATGGTTAACGACCCAGAACTACTTGATTTAGTAGAGATGGAAGTTCGCGAACTATTGTCCAAATACGAATATGATGGCGATAACGCGCCTATTATCCGCGGTTCAGCCTTAAAAGCCTTAGAAGGTGATGCCAAAGAAGAAGACAATATTATGGCCCTAATGAAGTCGCTTGACGAATACATCCCAGAGCCAGTGCGCGAATTAGACAAACCATTCCTATTGCCGGTAGAAGACGTTTTCTCAATCAAAGGTCGTGGCACCGTTGCCACCGGTCGTATCGAACGCGGACAAGTTAAAGTAAACGAAGAAATTGAAATTGTCGGTATTCGTCCAACCAAGAAAACCACGGTTACCGGTGTAGAAATGTTCAAGAAATTACTAGATGAAGGTCGTGCCGGAGACAACGTTGGTGTATTGCTACGCGGTATTGAGCGAGACGACATCGAACGCGGGCAAGTTTTGGCCAAGCCTGGTTCCATCACTCCTCACACCGAATTTAACGCTGAAGTGTATATCTTAACCAAAGAGGAAGGCGGACGTCATACTCCATTCTTCAAGGGTTACAAACCACAGTTTTACATTCGTACCACAGACGTAACCGGCGAAGTTATTTTACCTGCCGACACCGAAATGGTTATGCCTGGTGATACCGTAAAGATTGAAGTTAAATTGATTGTTCCTATTGCCATGGAAGAGGGCATGAGATTCGCCATTCGTGAAGGTGGACACACTGTTGGCGCCGGAATGGTTACCAAAATTAACAAATAAATTAAACTATTGATTGAGACATGACAAAGACACCCGACATTACAAAACAGCGCATCCGAATACGACTGAAGGCGTACGACTATCGAATCATCGATAAATCGTCAAGTCAGATTATTCAGACAGCCGAGCGTACCGGAGCCAGTATTATCGGGCCAGTACCATTGCCAACTGATAAAAAATCAATCACCGTTATTCGATCACCTCATGTGCACAAAGATTCCCGAGAACAGTTCGAAATGCGGATTCACAAGAGATTAATTGATGTTATTGAACCCACCAGTAAAACTATCGACGCGTTAATGAGTTTGGATTTACCCGCTGGCGTCGACGTAGAAATTAAAATGTAAGTAAGTTTAACAGTAGTTACCTCGCCCTTCGGAAACTAGTCCCCAAGTGGGACAAAGTCTAAGGGCTAGGATCATAGGTGCAAAAATGAAGCCATATATTATCGGAAAAAAAATCGGAATGACCCAACTGTTCTTAACTGATGGAACGGTAGTTCCGGTTACGGTAATTGAAACCTATAAAGGCGTGGTTACCCAAGTTAAAACCATGGCTAAAGATGGGTATATGGCTGCACAAATTGGGTTTGGTGATGGTGCAAAGTTAAACAAAGCTCAAACCGGTCATTTCAAGGCCACCGAGACCAAACCAAAAATCGTGTCTGAAATTCGAATTGATGAAGAAGACCAAAAAGTAAAAGTTGGTGCTAAAGTTGATTCAACCTCTTTTACCGAGATCAAACAAGTTGAAATCTCTGCGGTTAGTAAAGGTAAAGGATTTGCCGGCGTTATCAAACGTCATCACTTTAGTCGCGGTCCGGAAACTCACGGCTCAGATCATCACCGCGCCCCTGGTTCCATTGGTGGAATGTTCCCACAGCGTGTTTTGAAAGGTCAAAAACTGCCCGGACATATGGGTCATGTGCGTACCACGGTTAAAAAATTAGAATTAGTGGCAGTTGATACCAAAAATAATTTATTTTCAATTCGCGGTTCAGTGCCAGGGCCAAAGGGCGGCACCGTTGAAATTACAGGAATTATGCAATGAAGTTAGCAGTTATAAATAATCAGGGTAAATCGGTTAAAGAGTTGGTTATGGCCGACGTGTCAGAAGTATCTGATGCGGTGGTAACCGATACGGTTAGATTTATTCAGAATTCACTTAGACAACCGGTAGCGCACACCAAAGATCGCGGTGCGGTTAGTGGTGGTGGAATTAAACCTTGGAAACAAAAAGGTACTGGCCGTGCTAGAGCCGGCTCAAGCCGTTCGCCATTGTGGCGCGGTGGTGGTGTAACCTTTGGTCCGCTATCTATTAACTCATTTGCCACTCGTTTGCCTAAAAAAGTGCGCCAGCTAGCCAGTTTAAAGGCGTGGTATCAACAAATTGATCACAGTAACGTAATTGCGATAGAAAATTATCCAACTTTTACTAAAACCAAAGAAGCAGTTAGTTGGTTAAAATCAATCGGAATTGATGGAGTTAAAACTCTGGTAGTATTGCCGGAAAAAGCCGAGATTGCCCTTAGTTTAAGCAATATTCCGTTTGTCAAAATCGTCTTTGGCCAGCATTTTAACATCATTGACGTAATGTCTGCCCGTAAAATTGTAATTGACAGCGAAATAATTAAGTCAATCTTACCCCTAGAAGAAGCAAAATCCAAAAAAATCGTAGAAGATACCACCGCTGTTACTCCATCTGACGAAGTAAAGTCAAAGAGCAAGGCTAAACATGAATAATATCACCGCTCATATTAGCGAAAAGAGTCTGAAATTGGTTGAAGAAAACCAGTACACTTTTAGCGTATCTAAAGATGCCACTAAAGGTCAGGTTAAAAGCTTTGTGAAAAAAATGTACAAAGTAGATCCAATTTCAGTCAATATTGTTAATATTAAGGGTAAAGTTAAGGGTCAAGGTCAAAAGTCTGGTCAACGCGCCAACATTTCAAAGGCGATTGTTAGACTTAACGCCAAGCAAAAAATTGCGGAATTTAACGTAGGTGAGACCAATGAAAAGTAATTTAATTAAACCAACCTCACCGGGACAGCGTGGCTCCACCAAGCGTGATTATTCGGAAATTACCACCACCACCCCAACAAAATCGTTACTATCTGTTTTAACTAAAACCGGTGGTCGTAATCATAGTGGAAGAATCACGGTTAGACACATTGGCGGTGGACACAAACGTCGATACCGAATGATTGATTTTAAGCGCGCTAATCATGCTCCAGCAGAAGTAAAATCAATTGAATACGATCCAAACCGATCTGCTAACATTGCCTTACTTGAGCACAATGACGGCACCTTAAGCTACATTTTGGCACCAAAAGGATTGACCGTGGGTGAAAAACTCGAAGCTGGTGATAAAGTTAAAGCAGTTAGCGGCAATGCAATGATGCTTAAGAACATTCCAACCGGCTTGCAGGTTCATAATATCGAGCTATTGCCAAATCAGGGTGGCACCATGGTTCGTAGCGCCGGTTTATCTGCTACTGTTTTGGCGCACGAAAACAATAAATCAATTGTAAAACTACCTAGTGGCGAGCTAAGACGCTTTGATTCCACCTGTTATGCCACTATTGGTGAGGTATCAAATTCACAACATGCCAACATTGTTTACGCTAAAGCCGGCCGCAAACGCTGGTTGGGTATTAGACCAACCGTCCGTGGTAAAGCAATGAACCCGAATACTCACCCACATGGTGGTGGTGAGGGAAACACATCGATTGGTATGAAATATCCAAAAACTCCTTGGGGCGCACCGGCATTGGGCAAACGCACCAGAGATAAAAACAATCGTTCAAGCGTAATGATTGTAAGACGAAGGGATAAATAAGATGAGCCGATCATTAAAAAAGGGACCATTTATTGATCCGAAATTATTGAAAAAAGTTCAAGCCGTAAAACCGGGCGAAAAAGTTAATATTCGCACCTGGAGCCGTTCAAGCACCATCTTTCCGGAAATGGTGGGAATGACCTTTAGCGTCCATAATGGCAAAGAACATATTCCGGTTTACGTGGTAGAAGATATGGTTGGACACAAATTGGGTGAATTTTCACCTACCCGTAAATTCCGACGCCATAGCGGTAAAAAAGCAGAAGCTGGTAGAAAAGAGTAACCATGGTTAATGTAACAAACAAATTTGTTAAAACAGCCCCGCGAAAAATTCGTCTAATTTTAGACGCTATTCGAGGTACGAATGCAGAGGTTGCTTTATCTAAATTACAGTTTATGCCAAATACCGCCGCCAGAGACATTTACAACACCTTACATTCAGCGGTTGCCACAGCCAAGGAAAATGGTTTGACCACAGATAACTTAATCGTGATTCGGGCATTTTGTAATGAAGGCCCACGTATCAAACGTCGGATTATGATATCACACGGTCGCGCCCGCGGAATCAACAAACAGATGTCACACATTCACTTATCACTTTCAACACCCACCGCAAAAACGGTTAAGGAGTCATAATGGGTCATAAAGTTAATCCACTAAGCTTCAGATTACCCCTAAACCATAAATGGCAATCAATATGGTTTTCCGACAAAAATTATGCCGAGCTTTTGCATGCGGATATTAAAATTCGTAACTTAATTACCAAAAAATATCGTAATTCCGGCGTTGATTCAGTTAATATTGCCCGTGGCACTAACGAAATCATCATCACCATTTCTACCGCCAAACCCGGTTTAATCATTGGACGTTCCGGTAGCGGAGTGAATGATTTGAAAGCTTCGTTAGAGAAGATTGTTAGCGGAAAAATGCGCTTGAACATCGAAGAAATTAAAAAACCAGATTTGAAAGCCAATTTAATTGCCCAAAGTATTGTAAACCAGATTGAACGCCGCGTATCGTATCGCCGCGCCATGAAACAAGCGGTGGAAAAATCAATTGTGGCTGGTGCCAAAGGCATTAAAATTATGGTTAGTGGAAGATTAAACGGCGCCGAAATTGCCCGTAGCGAAAAATTGGTCCAAGGCCCGGTTACCCTGGCTACGCTACGCAGTGATATTGATTATGCTTGTGTTCCCGCAAATACCACTTTTGGTGTAATTGGCGTTAAGGTATGGATTTATTTAGGAGTAAGCGATGCTAATACCAGCGAAAATTAAACATCGAAAGCAACAGCGCGGCAAAATGCCGGGTAACGCCACTCGTGGCAGTGAAGTAATTTTTGGTTACTTTGGCTTAAAAGCCACCTCGCGTGGGTTGTTAACATCGCGTCAGATTGAATCAGCGCGTCGTGCCATGACCCGATATATCAAACGAGGCGGAAAAGTATTTATTCGAGTTTTCCCAGACAAACCAATCACCAAATCTGCTGCTGAAACCCCAATGGGTGGTGGAAAAGGCACGCTAGACCACTTTGCAGTCGTGGTCAAACCAGGCACAGTAATGTTCGAAATGGATGGGGTGATCGAATCTGTGGCCAAAGAGGCAATGCGCCTAGCCAGCTACAAATTACCGGTTGATACAAAATTTATTACCAAAGATTAAGATGAAAAAAATTCAAACCAAATTAACTGAATTACGAGCCAAAACCGACAAACAACTTCGGGCAGATTTAGCTAATCTATCCGCAGATTTACACAAGGTTGGAATGGGCATTAGCTTGCAAAAAGAAAAGAATACCAGCCAAGTTAATAAAATTAAAAAGAATATCGCCCGAATTAATACGATATTACAGGAAAAATACTATGAACAATAATCAACTCGCATCAAACGCCGCCAGAGTCATTAGAATTGCCGATGTGCACACCGCCACCGTTGAGCTTAAGCGCGACGCCTTGAATACCAAATACAAAAAGCGTTATTCCAAAACTTCAACGCGCATGGTAGATACCACTGGTCACGCGGTAAATGTGGGTGATGTGGTTGAGATGGTTCAAACCCGACCAATTTCCAAAAACAAATCATGGAAAGTTAGTAAAGTAATCACTCCAGCCAAAGTTTTAACCAAATTAGATGATGACACCAAGGAAGTACAAGAATGATTCAGCCTCAGACAAGATTAAAAGTAGCCGATAACACCGGAGCTAAAGAGCTTCAGGTTATTACGGTTATGGGCAATGTACCCCGAACCGCCGCTCAAATTGGTGATATCGTTACCGCGTCAGTTAAAACCGCTACACCTAATGGCGTGGTAAAAAAGAAACAAGTGGTAAAAGCGGTCATCGTTAGACAGGTTAAACCTTATCGCCGCAAAGACGGGTCATATATTCGATTTGATCAGAACGCTGCGGTAATCATTACAAAAGAAAAAACCGGTTGGTTGCCAAAGGGTACCCGTATTTTTGGCCCCATCCCACGTGAGCTTCGAGATGGATACATGAAAATTATTTCGCTAGCACCGGAGGTTTTATAATGAAATCAAATTTGCGAAATAATTTACGAAATGCTACGGCTTACAGCCTAGGCATTATGAAAATTATCTCTCTCGCGCCAGAAGTGCTGTAAGGAAGAATATGAAAATTCATAAAAATGACAATATAATCGTGATTACCGGTAAGGACAAAGGAAAGCAAGGCAAGGTACTAAAAGCTTATCCGGCGGAATTAAAGGTAGTGGTAGAAAAGATCAATGTCAGCAAAAAACATCTTAAACCAACCAATTCAGCGCCTCACGGTGGTATTAAAGAGATTGAAATGCCCATTGGTATTAGCAAGATCATGGTAGTCTGCCCTCATTGCTCCAAACCAACCAGAATTGGGCACAAAATTACCGGCGAAAATAAAAATGTCAGAATATGTAAATTATGTAAAGAAACAGTGGATCAAATATGAACCGATTACAACAACAATACATCAACGAAATTGCACCGGCTCTTAAAAAAGAGTTAGGTTTAAGTAACGTAGAGTTAATTCCTAGAATCACCAAAGTAACCATTAATGTTGGTGCCGGTGATGCTCATACTAACAAATCTATCGTTGAGTCAATTTCTAAAAGCTTAAAGCTAATTACCGGTCAATCACCGGTGGTCAACAACGCCAAAAAAGCTATTTCGGCTTTTAAGATCCGCGAAGGCAACGCTGTTGGTTTGAAAGTTACCCTTAGAGGCGAGCGAATGTACGATTTTATCGACAAAGTAATCAGCATTACTATTCCACGCCTACGTGACTTTAGAGGATTATCACGCAAAGCGGTTGATGGTCATGGCAACTACAACTTTGGTTTTAAAGAAAACACAGTCTTTGTTGAAATCCCATACGATACCAATACTCGCGTCCATGGCGTTCAGGTCTGCGTTACCACTACCGCCAAAACCGACGCAGATTGCATCAAATTGTTAGAAATGCTCGGATTTCCGTTTACAAAACTAGAACATAAGGAGCAATAATGGCCAAGCGTTCAATGATTGTTAAAGCCAACCGTAAGCCCAAATTTTCTAGTCGAACCATTCATCGATGTAAGTTATGCGGACGTCCACGAGCATATATGCGCGATTTTCAAATTTGTCGAATTTGTTTTCGCGAATTGGCCAATAAAGGACAGCTTCCTGGTATTACGAAATCCAGCTGGTAGGAGAATAATATGTTAACAGATCCAATTGCAGACTTTTTAACTCGAATCCGTAACGCGTCAATCGCCAGATTGCGAGTAGTTAATAGTCCGCATTCAAATATGCGTTTTGAAATCGCAGAAATCTTGAAAAAAGAAGGTTATTTATCAACAGTTTCAGTTGATACATTGCCTACCAATCATAAGCAGCTTTCAGTATCACTTAGCTATGATGGTGCCAATTTGCCTAAGATTTCGCATATCAGACGCATTAGCAAGCCTGGTCAGCGTGTTTATGTAGATAAAACCGCTATTCCACGCCCACAACGCGGATTGGGATGCGTCATATTATCCACCTCATCCGGAGTGGTAACCGGCAAAGAAGCGTTCAAACGCGGGCTTGGTGGCGAAGTTATTTGTGAGCTATGGTAAGATAGGAAGAAATTATGTCAAGAATCGGTAAAAAATCAATTCAAGTTCCTGCAGGCGTCAGTGTTAAATTAGCTGATAGCATTTTAACTGTAACCGGACCCAAAGGGACGCTCACTAGAGAGATCAAAGACGGTGCAATTGTAGATATTAAAGATAATGAAGTCATTGTCACGCGAAAAGATGATTCGTTGTCAGCCAGAGCGCTGCATGGGTTAACCAGAACGTTAATTGACAATATGGTTATCGGGGTAAGCGAAGGCTTCACCAAACAGCTTGAAATTCAAGGCGTAGGCTACAGAGCTATCTTAAACGGGGCCGATCTAACGCTTAGCCTTGGCTATTCACATCCGATCATCATTACCCCGGTTGATGGTATCAGCTTTGCCGTAAACAAAAACATCATTACTATTTCCGGAATTGACAACGTTAAAGTAGGCCAAGCGGCCGCTGAAATCCGCGACAAACGCAAGCCAGAGCCTTACAAGGGTAAAGGTGTCCGTTACGTTGGTGAACAAGTTAGACGTAAATCCGGCAAAACGGCGAAAGCATAAGGATATAATATGGACAAACAAAAATTAAACACAATTAAACGTCGAATTACCCCAAAGGTTAAGGGCGATAAAGCTCAGCCTAGACTTGCGGTATATAAATCTAGCAAGCACATTTATGCTCAAGTAATTGATGATTCTATTGGCAAGACTAGTGTATCTGCAAGTGATGTTAAAATCGAAAAGAAATCAAAATCGCAGCGAGCAGATTTGGTTGGTCAGATGATTGCCGAAGTGGCATTAAAGAATAAAATCAAAAAAGTACGTTTTGATCGTTCCGGATTTCAATATCATGGCAGAATCAAACAGCTTGCAGAATCTGCAAAAGCCCACGGATTAGAGTTTTAGGAGAAAGATGAGTAATAACACCGAAATCAGAACCAAAGAGTTTGAAGAGAAAGTCGTAAGCCGCGACCGCGTTTCACGTGTGGTTAAAGGTGGCCGACGCATGCGCTCTCGTATCTTGATAGTGATTGGTGATAAAAAAGGACGAGTTGGCTTTGGTATCGGTAAATCCGACGATGTGTCATTAGCTACGGCAAAAGCGGTTCATGCTGCCAAGAAAAATATGATCACTGTGCCAATTAAAAATGACACCATTCCGCACGAAGTAACCGCCAAACACACCGGTGCTATTGTAATGTTAAAACCAGCCGGAAAAGGAACGTCGGTTATTGCCGGTGGCGCGGTTCGATCAGTTATTGAAATGGCCGGAATTAGCAACATTTTAAGTAAATCTCTTGGCTCAAGTAACGCCATCAATGTTGTGGCCGCTACTTTTGAAGCTTTGAAACAGTTAAAGACCACTTCGGTTAAGAAAGAGGTTTCCAATGACTGAACTGCATCAACTATCTAAAACCGCAACTAAAAAATCTCGAGTTGGCCGCGGTATTTCCGCCGGGCAAGGTAAAACCGCCGGACGTGGTACAAAAGGTCAAAAATCTCGCTCGGGATATAACATTCCACGTAGATTTGAAGGTGGACAATCATCGTTAATGCAGCGCTTGCCAAAAATCCACGGAACCAAAAGTCATATTCAAAAGCCACAAGTTGTATCTTATATTGCGCTTGAGCGGATGTTTAAAGATGGTGCCGAAATTACTCCTACCATGCTTTTCGAAAGCAAATTGATAAAAGCTGCTAACAAACGTGCTAAAATTATTGGTGTAAGTAGTTTCACAAAGAAATTTAAATTTGATGATGGCATTATACTTACAAAAAAACTCGGATTGGATCTAAACAAAACTTCATAGCATCCGTTGGGGTGGGTCATGTTATATCTTATAGCATAAGGATCGAATGAATTATTTTACCAGACTATTTAAGAACTCAGAACTGCGACGCCGCATCTTAATTACGCTTGGTTTGCTATTTCTTACCCGATTATTGGTTCATGTCCCGCTATCTGCGGTCTCTACTGATAGCTTACGTAACTTTTTTAGC
Source organism: Patescibacteria group bacterium (assembly GCA_041660565.1). Classification (NCBI taxonomy): domain Bacteria; species Patescibacteria group bacterium. The sequence continues at coordinate 265,663 of JBAZWC010000001.1, read as the reverse complement.
AACAATTCTAATTCGGCATTTGGCTTGCTGGATATTTTTTCCGGTGGTTCATTATCTAAATTCTCCATTATTTTGATGGGAGTTGGACCATACATTACCGCATCGATCATTATCCAATTAATGACCATTATTGTACCTTCACTTGAAGCGCTGCAAAAAGAAGGCGACTATGGACGACAGCGCATCAATCAATACACTCGATACCTGACAATTCCGCTGGCAGTTATCCAAGGATACGCCACGCTTATACTGTTGCGTAGCGAAGGAATTATTTCCGGCTGGAACACGCCGCAGCTATTGGAAATGCTAATCGTTTCTACCGCCGGGACCATTTTATTAATGTGGCTAGGCGAGATAATCTCGGAAAACGGCGTTGGAAACGGAATTTCTTTAATCATCACGATCGGTATTTTATCGTCCATCCCAAACACTTTTTATCAAAAATACAGCTTGGTAGTGGCGGGTGGTTCTATTGATATGAAAGAATTATTTAGTTTTGCCGCATTTATTTTGGCGTCGCTGATACTAATTGCGGTGATTGTATTAATGAATGATGCATTGCGCAAAATTCCGGTAACATATGCTAGGCGATTGCAGGGCACAAGCAATGATTCGGTAAATTCGTTTCTACCGATCAAGGTTAACACCGCTGGAGTTATTCCAATCATCTTTGCTATCTCTATGCTTATGTTTCCTCAAATTATTGGGCAATTTTTTGGTAACGCTAAAACCGAATGGGTGAGAGAAGCGGCAGGCTGGATCACTGCCAACATATCATCAACCGGTAACCCCACGCTTTATGGGATTTTGTACTTTGTGCTGGTGATTGTCTTTACATTTTTCTATACGTCTATTATCTTTAACCCAAAACAAATTGCCGAAAATCTGCAAAAACAGTCTGGGTTTATTCCCGGAATTCGCCCGGGCGGAGAAACGGCCGCCTATATTGGTAAAATTGTCTCCAGAGTAACATTTGTTGGCTCAATATTCTTAGGGCTAGTGGCTGTTTTGCCGGTAATTGTACCGCTGATGACTGGTGACCAGACTTTGATTCTGGGTGGCACCGGCATTTTAATCGTCGTTTCGGTTGTAATTGAAACCATGCGCCAAATTGATGCGCAATTGGTAATGACTAGTTACGATAAGTACTAAAGTACCAATTTGATAATCACGAGCACTGTGTGAGTGATTTCGATGCGAAGCATCTAATTTACAATTTGAAATTTGAAATGATTTTTTAGAAGCTGTCATTCCGGGCTTGACCCGGAATCTATTTAGATAACTGACGTGGGCGCTCCACCCGACACCATGAGCGGCGTCGAACGGCGAGAGATCCCCAAGTTACTGAACGATACAGGATCTCTCGTATTCGTTAGAGTTGACGATGCGATCTTGAGTTTTTAGCAATGTTCTCTCATACTAACTATATGGTCCATCGATTATCAAAACGATTGATTTTGGTCTATTTGATATTAATTATCGGTAGTGCGTTTTTGATATACAAAAATTTGACCCACCGCACGTCATCGGCGTCGGCCATATCAACAAACGCAACTTCGACTCCTGTACCAAGTGCCACCCCCACGCCCACAGACGTGAACGAGATCTACACCGTAAAACAAGGTGATTCTCTTTACACTATTGGCAAACAATACAACATTCAATGGACGGTGTTAGCTAAAATTAACGGGTTGGAAGAAACTTCGGTATTAAAAGTAGGGGATAAATTAAAAATTCCGACCGCAAACGAAAACGCCACCGTTCAGGCTACAACTGACACTGTTAGATCTACCCAGGAAGAAACAGACGGTTTGGCCTCTGCGCAGCAATATGCCGATGCGGGCACCGGACAGTTGGCGTATCGCCTAAACCCGGTGATGGTAGTAGAACAGTCTCCGCTACTGGCAAAGTACAGTTTTTCATCAAATGATTTGTACGTTCTTAAGAGTAAAGATATCTCTACCGGTGTGGCGGTGGTAGAGGTAACGCACCTAGGCAAGCTTCATACCGTTACACTACACGCGTATCAGCCAAATAAGGGCGAGAAGACAGTGTGGACGCCAGTGACAGTAGCTTATTAGACACAAAATTTGAAATTTGAAATTTACAATTTGAAATGATGGAAATTTTTATTTATATCCAGATCAGCTAGTTTGTGCTAGAATGAGAGCGAGAGGTTAACATCGCAAAATCATTTAATATTATACTAATCGGTCCGCAGGGAAGCGGCAAAGGCACGCAAGCGGCCATATTAAAGAAACGTTATCATTTGTCGGTCATATCCGGTGGTGATATCTCCCGCGCAATCGCCAAACACAATAATCACGCCGGTATTTTGGCGCGAGATCTAATTAACAAAGGTATTTTACTACCTGACGAGATATTAAACGACGAAGTGAATCATCAAATTTCCAAGCACTTTGGTCGTGGCATGCTATTTGATGGATATCCCCGAACGCTGCCACAAGCTAAGCATTTGTTTGCTCAGCTCAAAAAATATAATCACCCATTAGTTGTAATAAACTTACAACTAAAAGATACTGAGAGTATTAAACGATTAGAAATGAGATTAATTTGTTCAAAATGTGGTGACATTGTTTATCCTAAACACGTGGTCAGAAATGCACAAGAATATTTTTACAAACTGCTAAACAGATGCACACATTGTGGTGGAAAATTGGTAAAACGATCTGATGACAATGAATCCGCCATTAAGCAACGGTTGGCCCAATTTCATCACGAAACCGACCCGGTTATCAGATACTTTGATGAGATTGACTGCTTGATAAATGTAGACGCCAAACCAGAAATCGAAATCGTTGCTGATTCTGTTAAAACCGCATTAATTGAGAAGCTAAAATGACCAAAATTGAAGCGATGCGTTTGGGCGGAAAAATCCTCGCCCGAGTTTTGGATGAAACCGCTCATCAAGTACGAGCCGGCATAACCGGAATCGAACTGGATAAATATGCGGAGTCAGAAATCGTTAAAGCGGGAGGCAAGCCGGCGTTTAAAGGATATGAAGGATATCCGGCTAGTTTGTGCGTTTCGGTAAACGACGAAGTGGTGCACGGCATACCAGACAACGTTCCAATTAAAACCGGCGATCTAGTCAGTTTGGATTTGGGAGTGGAATATCAAGGCTATTTTACCGATGCCGCTGTAACGGTCATTGCAACCGAAACTGGCTGTAAAACGTTAAGAGACATCTATGACGATAAAATTGATAAGAATTTAAAATTATACGAAAGTGAACGGCTTTTGTATGTAACCTATTATTCTTTATCAAAAGCGATAAACACGATCAAAAACGGCGTTACTACCGGTGATATCGGTCACTTTATTCAAAATTACGCAGAAGAAAACCATTTTGGGGTGGTGCGTGATTTGGTTGGACACGGGGTAGGGGAGGCAATTCACCAAAAGCCGAACGTACCTAATTTCGGTAATGCTGGTAGCGGTGATGTATTGCATACCGGCGATACTATTGCTATTGAGCCGATGCTGACAATGAGAGATTGGCATGTAAAACAGGATAATGATGGCTGGACAGTGCGTACTCGTGATCAATCGTGGGCAGCACACTTTGAACACACCGTTGTCGTGACCGAGAACGGCTGCGAGATCTTAACATTAATATGACGATCTGTCATTCCGGGCTTGATCCGGAATCTATATAGAAATATATTCCACATCATTTCTTCACAAAGTGTCGGGCGGACGGACATTCGAGTCCGCCCCTACAATGCTCGTGACGTTTACACTGACAAAAGTCTTGCATAATCGCAATGAATATGTTAATATTTTATTAGTTAGTATTAAGGACAACCACACTTGAGTTCAAAGGAAAACGTAATTGAAGTTGAAGGTTTGGTAGAAGAGTCTTTACCAAACGCCACTTTTAGAGTGATTCTAGATGGTGGACAGGTTATTTTTTGTCATTTATCTGGCAAAATGCGGGTTAATTTTATCAAAATTTTGCCCGGTGACCGCGTTTTAATTGAAATGAGCGTGTACGATTTATCTAAAGGTCGGATTATCCGCCGTTTACCGATAAACAAAAACGTTCCTGAACCCGTAGTAGAAGAACCGGTGGTCGCTAAACCTATCGAAACCATAGATGAAAGTGTTAAAGACAACGAGGAAGTAAAGTGAAAGTTAGATCATCAGTAAAAGTTATGTGCCAAAATTGCCGTATTATTAGACGTTGCGGTGTTGTTCGTGTTCTGTGCACAAATCCAAAACATAAACAGAGACAGGGCTAGGAGAATTATGGCTAGAATTGCTGGAATTAATATCCCAGATAACAAGCGCGCTGAAATTGGTTTAAGTTATATTTTTGGTGTTGGTCCTTCAAATGTTAAAAAGGTACTGACTCAAGCTAAAATTACTGACAATCCAAAAATGAGCGAGCTTTCTGAAGCAGATATTGAACGTATTCGCCAAATTATTGATAAAACCATCAAAGTTGAAGGTGATTTACGTCAAGAAATTCAGCAGAATATTAAGCGCTTAAAAGAAATTGGGGCGTATCGTGGCACCAGACATGCCAAATCACTACCAGTTCGGGGTCAGCGCACCAAAACCAACGCCAGAAGCAAACGTGGTAAAAAGGTGACTGTTGGATCTGGTCGCAAACCTACCGCTCAAAAAACCTAAAATTAAGAAACAGAGAAAATTATGGCCACAAATTCCACCAAAAAAGTTGTCAAGAAAAGTAAAGTTCGAAAAGTCGTTCCTAAAGGAATTATTTCGATCCAATCTACTTTTAATAACACTATTATTTCGGTTTCAGATACATCTGGTAACGTTTTAGCTTGGGCTACTGCCGGATCTGCTGGGTTTAAGGGAGCACGAAAATCTACTCCATACGCCGCCCAAACCGCTATGCTTGCCGTGTTAGATCGGGTTAAAGCGATGAGTATGGTTGAGGCATCTGTTCACATTTCCGGCGTTGGTACCGGCAGAGAGTCAGCTATTCGCGCCCTTGGTAACTCTGGAATTGACATCGTAGCTATTAAAGACCTTACTCCAATTGCTCATAACGGCGTTCGGGCCAAAAAGCCACGACGAGTATAAATTAAGATTAATGAGAGTACATAATGCCAAGTAAACAACCAACCAGTCCACGTTACCGTAAATCTGCACAAAGATTATTTTTGCGTGAAAAAAGTATTAAGTCTAAAAACCCGTCATTAGTATCAGTTTCTGCTGCCATTTCTGCTGCTTCAAAATATGGCTCAGAATACTCACGTCAGTTGCAAGAAAAGCAAAAAGTTAGACGTTTGTATGGTATTAATGAAGGACAGTTTAAACTTTACTATGCAAAAGCCGCCAAATCATCTGCCAACACCGCGGAATTGATGCTTCGTTTGCTGGAAAAAAGATTGGATAACGTTGTTTATCGATTGGGATACGCTTCCACTCGCGCTCACGCCAGACAGCTGGTATCGCATAAATTCTTTAAGGTAAACGATCAGACCGTAAACATCCCGTCTTATCAAGTATCTGCGGGTGATAAAATTACCCTTAACAAAAAGTTTGAACCGGTAAATGAAGAGTCTGTCGATACAATCCCATCATGGTTAAGCTACAACAAAAAGACGAAAAATGGATCAGTGGTGAGCGAACCAGAGCGTGCTCATAGCGATCAAGATATCAACGAACAGTTGATTGTCGAGTATTATTCTCGATAATAAGGAGAAGGAAAGGACATTATGGATCAAATTATCTTACCCGAAGTCACAGAAGAAGTTATTAACGCTAAAAAGAGCGTCTTTAAGATTAATCCGCTATTTCCAGGATTCGGCCAAACACTAGGAAATAGCTTACGACGCGTTTTATTGTCATCTTTGCCTGGCGCTGCTATTACATCAGTTAAAATTGATGGCGTTTCGCATGAATTTACCACCGTAGAAGGTGTAAAAGAAGATGTGGTTGAGCTAATTTTAAATCTAAAATTAGTGCGTGTTACTCTACACCAAACCGACCAACCAGTGGTTATCACACTTGATGCCAAAGGCCCGGGAAAAGTGACCGCTAAAGACTTTAAGGCCTCTAGCTCCGTCACTGTGGTTAACCCAGACCAGTTTATTGCCACATTAAGCGCCAAATCTAGCTTACATCTTGAAGCCACTGTTGAATTTGGACGCGGTTACGATGTAGTGGAAAAACGCGAAGCATCCACCAAAGAACTTGGTAGAATTGCAATTGATAGTTTGTTTAATCCAGTTGAAGCAGTCAGCATTGAAGTTGAAAACACTCGTGTTGGTAAAATGACTAACTACGATTTGTTAACCTTAACTATCACCACCGACGGTTCGGTTTCGCCTAAAGACGCGTTCAAAGAATCATCTGCGATATTAGTTGATCAGTTCAACTTGCTAGCCACATTTGGTGATGCAAAAGCAGCTCCAGCTGTAGCCGAAGCCAATGCAGAAGAATCTGATTTGGCCGACTCCGGTTTGTCAGCTCGCACCATCAAAGTATTGATCGAAAATGGTTATAACACACTTGAATCAATTAAAAATGCTGATTTAGATGTTCTGTCACAAATTGGTGGATTAGGCGCCAAAGCCATCACCGAAATCGTGGCAGTTAGGGAGCAATAATGCCAGGAAAACTCAGTCGTAAAAAAGCTAATCGCGATCATTTAATTCGCAACTTGTGCACCTCGTTAATCTTACACGAAGCGATAGTTACGACTGTGCCTAAAGGTAAATTAGTTAAAGCAGAAGTTGATTCAATTTTATCTGATTGTAAATCTGGAACATTGGCCGCACGTCGCCGCGCCAAACAATTCTTGTTCGACGACATGGCTGTCAGTAAAATTTTTGAAGTTTACAATGCGCAGTTTAAAAATGTTACCGGTGGAATGGTCAAAATGACCAAACTCGGTAGCCGCTTGGGTGATGCTGCTCCGATTGCTAAATTAGAGCTAGCAAAGCCGGTTGTAGCAAAAACTGAAACTGTAAAAGAAGAAGTTGTTGAAGAAAAACCTAAAACCAAAAAGTCGAGTAAAAAATGAATAACGCCGATATTGAACGAAAATGGTATTTAATTGATGCCGAAGGTAAAGTTTTAGGCAGATTAGCCACCGAAATTGCTGGTCATTTACGTGGTAAAAATAAAGTCGATTTTAGACGCCACAACGATGTTGGTGATATGGTAGTGGTCATAAATGCCGCTAAAATTGTGGTAACCGGCAATAAAGCTAATACTAAATCATATATCCATCACACCGGCTGGCCAACCGGCTTGCGCACCATGCCTTATTCAGTACTTAAAGACACAGACCCAAGTAAAATTATTTACAACGCCGTGAACGGCATGTTACCAAAAACTCTGCAACGAGATGTTTGGTTAAAAAGATTACACATCTATGCAGATAGTAATCACCCACACGCCGCTAACTTCGGAAAAGTTGAAAAGGCTAAGGATAATAAATGAGCGAAAATATTGAAAAAGTTGATACAAAATCAACTGACGAAAAATACAATTACGGCACCGGCAGACGCAAAACCGCGGTTGCTCAAGTACGTTTAATGACCGGGAACGGCCGTTTCTTAGTAAACGACAAACCAGTTGAGTTATATCCGGAATTATCTAATGTTTTAGATCAAGTAGGATTAACTAATAAGGTTGATATCTCTGCGCACGTATCTGGTGGCGGAAAAATTGGTCAGATCATCGCTATTCGCCATGGCTTAGCCCGATCATTAATTGATTTTGATATTACTTTTAGACCAACATTGAAAAAACTCGGCCTGTTAACTCGTGATCCTCGTGAAAAAGAGCGTCAGAAATTCGGCTTACACGGTGCCCGTCGTGGTCCTCAGTTCTCCAAACGTTAAATATATCGAATATCAGCACTGTCATTCCCGCGAAGGCGGGAATCCAGTCTATAAAAGACTTTGTATATAGATTCCGGGTCAAGCCCGGAATGACAAAGGAATTATGTCAACAAATCGTATCGACAAACTTAACTCATTGTTCATGCAAGAGATCAGTCAGTTCTATATGGACGATCTTGCGGATAACTTTTTTTCTATTACCAAAGTAGACATAAGCCCAGAGCTAAACAACGCTAAGGTATGGGTTAGTTTTATCAATAAACGTGGCTCTAATTTGGAATCGATGCAAAAACGGGTACCGGAACTACGCCATGAGTTATCTAAAAGATTAAAACTACGCTATATTCCCAGAATTGAACTACTGCTTGATACCGGCATCGAATATGCCTCTCATATAACCGAGCTACTCGACGAGAACAAGAGATAATTCAACTTTTCTTGTTCGAGCGTAGCGAGAACTACCTAGTTAAAGTCCTTTGAAATTCTTGATCAGAATTTCTTTTTTTGCCCTACTGTAATCTTTTATTTGTTTTTCTCGAAATCTCGCGGCAGTTAAATCATCAATGATTTCGGCATAGACCAGCTCTCCCGCGCCGTGTTTTGCAGTAAATCGACAGCCATTGCCTGATTTATGTTGCTCAAATCGATTGTGCAAATCCCACGTTAGACCAGTATAATATAGTCCATCACTACATTTAATTATATAGACATACCAGTGCCATTGTTTATACATACATATATTATAACACCGAAATATAGTTCTCGGACGCCTAGATCCTCGAACAAGAACAGGATTGCCCTATCCTCATCTGCTCAATAGTGCTATAGTAATGATATGAAACGAATCAAATTCTTACTTTTGCTTGTGCTGGCTTTTTCGGCATTTGTGGTTTATCTTATCATCACCAATTCTGATCCGTATACCGCTAGCACAAAGCTAAAATGGTTGTTTTATTTAGCCATTTTTTGTTTGATATTCAGTAGCACATCGTTTTTCAGACTGCTTTCAATTAAAAGCATTGGCCTTGAAACAGTCACAAATCATATATTCTTGGTCATGCGACAAGGCGCAATTATTGCCGCAGTAGCATGTATTATTCTGGTGATGCAATCTCTGCGAGTACTCTCGCTGCTTGATTGTTTAATGATTTTTTCATCCGCGTTTCTGTTTGAGCTATTCTTCTGGGTTAGAGTTCCGTTAAAATTACGAGCGTAAAATGATATCAACTAAAGACTTCGAAAAATTAATCATTACCTGTGAATCAGATATTAAATCTGGTACTGAATTTGATGTTTTAAGCACCAAGTATCTTGGCCGAAAAGGGCTGTACAATGCTTTGGTTAAAGAAATCCCGTCTTTGCAGGGTGATTTGCGTAAAGAGATTGGTAGCGTTGCTAATGCAACCAAAATTAAGCTTGAATCATTGTTGACTAACTCAAACAAACAATCCAATTCGATTGATCTAACATCTCCGCTGCAACTTAATGCGCATGGTCATCAGCACCCGGTGCAAGCGATGATTCATACTTTGTATGATATTTTTGGTGAACTAGGATTTAGCGAGTTCAAAACGCCCGATATTGAGCTAGAATTTGATAACTTTGATTTTCTCCGTGTACCCAAAGATCATCCAGCACGTGATATGCAAGACACATTTTGGACAGTTGATAAAGACGTTTTGCGTACCCAAACCACCGCTTTTCAAAAACGCGTATTGGCTCAGCTAAAACCGCCATTTGCGGTGATGCAAGCCGGAAGGGTGTTTAGAGCCGAGGCAGACGATTCTACTCATCTGTCCGCATTTCACCAATTTGATATTTTTGCGGTTACGGATAAGTTATCTTTTGCCGATTTACGTGGCGTACTTCTCCACACCACTAAAAAACTATTTGGTGAAGACACTAAAACTCGTTTTCGACCCGGCTATTTTCCATTTGTTGAACCGGGCGCCGAAATAGACATCGCCTGCAAACATTGTGCGGGCAAGGGTTGTAAGTCTTGCGGCAACAAAGGTTGGTTGGAGCTTCTAGGCTGTGGCATGTCTCATCCCGAAATTATTGCCAATGGTGGTTTAGATCCGAAAATTTACCGTGGGATTGCCTTTGGGGTGGGTGTAGAGCGACTTTGCATGGCAAAGTACGGCATTACCGACATTCGTGAGTTAACCAAAAACGACCCCAGATTTTTAGAACAAGGTTTATATTAATATAAAAGATTCCAATTAGTCCAATTGTGCCAATCAATCCAATTTTGAAAGCGGAAAATGAGATTCATCAATAAATATTTAGACAAATACAACACCTCAGCAAGCAAGCTTGCCGAAATTATTAGTGATCACATTCAAGAGGTTGAGGGAGTTCAGTCTAGCGGTATTCGAGCCAAAGGCGTGGTTACCGGAAAAATTTGCGATATCCAAAAACATCCCAATGCTGACCGATTGGTTATTTGTAGTATCGATCTGGGTGGAGAAATGCTAGATATCGTCACCGGAGCACCGAATGTTCAGGTTGGCCAAATTGTTCCGGTTGCCCTGGTTGGCGCCGAAGTGTTATCGCTAACTGACGGCAGCGAAACTGTAATGCAAATTAAATCGTCAACCATCCGCGGCGTCTTATCAAATGGGATGTTGTGCGGGCCAGACGAGCTGGGTTTGGAAAATGTTGAGGTTAAAGGAATTCATATATTTCCAGAGGATACAAAATTAGGCGTGCCGGCTGAATCTATAATACCAACTCAAGTGATTATTGAAACCGATGATAAAGGTACCGGGCATCGCCCCGAACTGCTATCATATCGCGGCTTAGAAGCCGATTTAGATGCCTGTTTTGGGCTCAAAACGCCATATATCATCCCAAATACGCCAAAAACAGTAAATGCTGAGAATATTCACGTCTCTGTGGCCTCTGCAAGCCACTGTAGCACGTTCTGCGTGGCTAAAATTGATAATATGCGTAAACACCACTCCCCAGCGTGGCTCACCCAGTTTTTGACCGATCACGGCGTAAATCCAATCAATTTGGTTACCGACATTACCAACTACATTATGCTCAAAGAAGGTATGCCAACACACGTTTTTTCAGCCAAATGTATTACCAAAAACCAAATTAGCGTTGAATTTGCCAAGGATTCTGAAAAGATTACCGTATTAAATGGAAAATCTTATCAACTATCAAGCAGCGATTTGGTAATTTCTAGTAACAAACAAGCATTAGATATCGCCGGTATCATTGGCGGTTCAGAAACAAAATCGGAAAACGATGATAGTTCGGTCATTTTAACCGCCGGCCAATTTTCGCCCGTATCAGTTAGACAAACCTCACGTCGTTTGGGTTTGCGCACCGATGCCAGTGCCAGGTTTGAACGCGGGCTAACTAAATCTACGGTCATAAACGGATTTAACTCGGTACTAGAATTAATATTAAAAGAGTCCGATGGTAAAGTATCATTTTGTCAGATAGTGGGGGATACCGACTCAAAGTTGATCACAATCCCGTTTGACGCTAAACAAGTAAATCAAATACTCGGCACCAACTTATCTGAAAATGAAATGATCAACATTCTATCTTTGCTTCATTATCAAATGTCAAATAAATCTGTTACACCGCCATGGTGGCGTAGCGATGTTCACGCTTTGGCCGACGTTACCGAAGACATCGCCCGAATATACGGATACAACAAAATTGATATTAGTCTGCCACTGGTTAAAACAGCGAGATCAGTAAACGATAGAGAAGCCGCGCTTAATAAAATGCGTAATGCCGCCATCATTATAGCTAATGAGGTGGAAACCGCGGTAATGGTTGCGAAGAAGGATGAATTGTCGGTTGAAATTCAAAACCCAATTGGTGATCTAAAGTTCCTGCGTACATCATTACTGCCGCAACTGTTTGATTTGGCCGGTTATCAATATAAGAATGGCCACACCAACTTTAATATTTTTGAATTTGGCACGGTGTACCACTCCACCAAGACGGCGGAAAAATTACCACAACAGCCGTTGTATCTTAGCGCCGTATTCCAAACCAGTGAGGCAGATCTTAAACAGTTCTTGGCTGTTTTACTGCACCAGCTACATTTGAATATCACCGAGATCAAGTTTGAGCAAGCTACGCCAGACTCTGCCACGATTTTGTATCGCGACACTAAAATTGGTCACATAAAAACCCGTCAATCTACCGTTACGCTATACGGATTCGAACTGAATTTTGAAAAAATCGTCTCACTAATTCCGAATAACATATCTTGCCAACCATACGCCAAAACTCCGGTGGTAAAACGAGACTTATCGTTTACCGTAAACACGCGCTACGCCATCGGTGAAATATCTCGCTTTATTCAAAATCAAACACCATTACTCCTGCCGATTATTCTATTTGATCGTTATGTGGATAAATCGAAATCAGGCGAACAGTCACTATCATTTCACTTATTATTCCAAGATCCGGAAAAAACATTGATCGAGGATCAGGTAAATACCGAAATGGCCAAAATTGAATCAAAATTAATAGAAAAATATCAAATTACACAAAGGTAAGAAATGAAAGACCGAATTTATAACCTAGACACCGTTAGCCACGTTGGAAAAACCGTTACTGTGTCCGGATGGGTGCAAACCCGCCGCGATCACGGGCGAATTATCTTTTTAGATATGCGTGACAGAACCGGTTTATTACAAGTGGTGGTAGCCGAGCCTAAATTAGTCGAAAAACTGCAATCACAGAACGTTGGGCGCGAATGGGTGTTGCAAATTACCGGAGAAATTGTTAAACGCGGTGATAAAATGGCTAATCCACAATTACCAACCGGAACCGTAGAAATGCAAAGCGCCGAAATTACGGTTCTAAACTCATCACAAACCCCGCCGTTTGAAATTGATGACAATATTAAAATTGATGAGGAAGTACGCTTACGTTACCGCTATCTCGATTTGCGCCGCCCCAGCATGCTAAAACGGATGCAATTACGTCAGCAACTGATGCTAAATATGCGAAACTGGTTAACCGAGCGCGGATTTATTGAAGTAGAAACCCCGTTCTTAACCAAAGACACGCCCGAAGGCGCGCGCGAATACATTGTGCCGTCACGTGTGCACCCGGGTAAAGGTTACGCGCTCCCACAATCTCCACAACAGTTCAAGCAGCTGCTAATGGTGGCTGGATTTGAAAAGTATTTTCAGTTTCCAAAATGCATGCGAGATGAAGATCCGCGAGAAGACCGACAACCGGAATTTACTCAATTGGATATTGAAATGAGCTTTGTAGATCAAGAAGAAATTCTGCAAATGATCGAAGAACTCTATACTACAACTCTTGAATCAGTTTGCCCGGAGAAAAAATTGACGTTCAAACCCTTCAAACGCTTGTCTTACGATGAGGCGATGACTAAGTACCATTCCGATAAACCAGACCTACGCCAAGACAAATCTAACTGGGACGAGGTGGCGTTGGCATTTGTGGTAGATTTCCCGTTGTTTGAGCTTACCAAAGAAGGCAAACTTACCTCGGCTCATCATCCATTCACCAGCTGGCAGCCAACCCCAGAAAACGATGAGTTAATGGAAAAAGTACGCAAGGGTGAGAAAGTTGATATTCAAAAGTTGCTTAAAATCAAAGCGAATTCCTACGACTTAGTGGCCAACGGATTAGAGTTAGGGTCAGGATCAATTCGTATCCATCGCGCTGATCAGCAAGAGGCGATATTCAAAGCTTTAGAGTTGTCCGACACTCAAATAAAAGAACGTTTTGGTCACATGCTAGAGGCGTTTTCATATGGATGCCCGCCTCATGGCGGCATGGCGCCTGGGATTGATCGTTTAATTATGGCAATTACCGGTTTAAGTATTAGAGAAGTAATTGCGTTTCCAAAAACCGGTGATGGGCGAGATCTGATGATGAACGCCCCCGCAGAACTATCTCCCGAACTACTCAAAGACCTCCATTTGCAAAAAATAGAGAAAAAATAATTACCTCAAAAATTGGCAGGCATAGTTAGACGATGAGAGAATTAAATTATCGTGATAAAAAATGTCTTAGCGGAGATAAGGTAGGCTTTTTCGAGCATGTCGTACAAGATTATCATTTTGGAAAATTAACAAGATTCTCAAAGGTCGAAATTGGCTACGAGGATGACAACTACATTCTCGAGACGACCATTGGCACTTATTTCGTCAAGATATTCGGATTATATCGAGACATTAATGAATGCCGTCGATACGTAGAGATTATCCAAAAGGCGTGCACAGCTGATATAAAAACGCCAAAGATGTATCCGCCTAGTCTGAATATCATTGATGGCAGAAATTTATCAGTTTTTGAATTTGTTGACGGAAAAACTTTTTACGAGCTAAAGCAAAAACCTACGAAAAGTGAAGCAAAAGTTATTCTGAGCGAAGCAGCCAAAATAAATGGAACTAACTTTAAGCCTACCTATGTTTATGATGAATGGGCGATTGTTAACGCCGCTGATCAATATCAGATTGTAAAAAATTATCTTTCTACCGCGGAAAAATCAAAAATCGAGCCACTGGTCAAAATATTTATAGAGATTAAATCAGAGACACTTCCTCATTGTTTCGTTCATGGGGACATAATAACAACGAACGTGATTAGAAACAGCACTGGGGGTATTTATGTTATCGATTTTGCTTGCGCAAATTACTACCCAAGATTACTCGAACTAGCGGTGATAGCCTGTAATTTACTCGCGGACTACGATCATGCTTATATTTTAGAGGAATATGGACGGCACAATCCTTTAACCGACCGCGAAAAGGAACTATTCCCGCTTTTTGTGGATTTAGCACATGCCATGCATATTATTGGAGCGGTGAGAGAGCGAGATATTTACGGAAACGCTAGCGCAGAAAATGAATATTGGTTAAACCAAGGTCGCTCAGGACTCGGGTTATAATTACTTTGGAACAGGCAATTGGATGATGATATCAATATCTCCCGAACTACTCAAAGACCTACACCTGCAAAAGGTATCCAAGAAGTAAATTTTTGACATTGATAATGAAGAGCATTAAACTAATTATAATGGCTTGTTAACGAGCGATACGATTTGTTTGTATCTGGTATTAAGCGAGGGACAGTAATGGGCAATGCTTACTTTGAAAAATTCGGCAGACTAATTAGCCACTATAAATATAGTCACTCACATTTCATCAGAACGGCTGTGATACTTTTTTGCGCCGGTTCATTCATTTTTAGCAGTTTTAGTATCCCGGAAAAACAGGTTCAAGCAGCTTCATGGTATGATAGCGATTGGCAATATCGCAAAGAAATTACAGTTGATAATTCTGGGAATGCTAATGTCTTATCGAACTATCAAGTTAAAGTTACTCTAAATGATACAAACTTTGATTTCACAAAAGCGAATTCTGATGGCTCGGATATCCGATTTTCCGATGCCGACGCCGTATCACTAATCGATTATTGGATTGATTATTATGATTCAGTCGGAGAAACTGCAATCATCTGGTCTAAAGTTCCAAGTATCCCCGCCTCTACAACAAAAACAATTTACATGTATTATGGTAACGCTAACGCTAGCGATGCAGGCGATGGATTAGAAACGTTTGAAGCTGGCGGCTTTGATGGTTTTGAATCTCGTAATACCGGGTCTTTAGACGGAGTAGACTCCGCATTCTGGGGTGAATACGCCAGTAACCCTGTTTTAAACACTACTAGTAAAGATGGGTTTTCGTCAGTTTTTAAAGATGGCGACACATACCACATGTATTACAGTTGGGATACAGCTTTGCATGCCACTTCTTCGGATGGGTTGAGTTGGACAGTGGACTCGGAACACAACCCCATATTAAGCCCGACAGTTGCATGGGAAACTACTAATGTAGGTGTGCCAATGGTATGGAAAGAAGATACGGTATGGTATATGTTGTACCGAGGCGGAACTCCTAACAAAATCGGTTTGGCCACTTCATCAGATGGAGTAAGTTGGACTAAATATGCTTCAAACCCTGTTTTATCAGGAACATCAGGGCAATGGGATGATGCCGCTTTAGACCCTTGGGGGGTTATGAAAGTAGGTTCGCTCTATTATATGTGGTATAGTACAATTTCTGGAACCAGAGCGGTTGGTCTTGCCACCTCAACTGACCTAATTCATTGGACAAAAGATGCTAACAATCCGATTTTTACCGGTGGTCGGTTTTGTATTTTTCCATTTAAGTATGGGGATTATTATTATATGCTTGTGCCACACTATACCGTATCGTCAGATAAGGCACAGATTGAACTTTATAGAGATACCAGCCCAACATTTTATCCAGCCAGCAGAGAATTCATAAGAAATGCGATCAATTTTGGAGCAGCAGCTGCATGGAATGATTCAGACCAAGACACGCCGGTAGTGCTAACTGATGATATTTACCGAAACAGTTTTAATCTTACAAATAATCAAATATGGACTTATTTTGCGGGTTCACCTAACGGAACTGATACGTGGTATACAGGATTAACAATAGAGACAGACTTTGTGTCTGCTCTTAGTAGAGTAGCTCCTTTCTGGACGGGCGCTGGTTCTGGGGGCACAGTGACAGTAGTAGACACGCCAATACGACACGGAAGTAGATCTATCAGACAATCTGACACATCTGCAATCGCCGGAACTCAGTTTTACACTTCTTCATTTGTTCCGAAGACTACGGGAGTTATTGGAGCATGGATGCGAAGGAGTAATACCACAGGTGGAGGATTTGACGCATATCTTTATAGCGGAGATACAATAGGGGCAGTGGCTGGTCTTGGTGCTACATATTTTCATTACTGGGATGGTTCATTCCACAACACTGCGGTAACATACACTGCAGACACTTGGTATCTGGTAACTCTAGAATTTAACACAGATTTGGATAAATATAATTTTGTTGTATATGACACAAATTATAACGAAATTGTTAGACAGGACGATATCTCACGAGCTGTAGGAGCAATTAATAAAATTACATTTACTACTGACAGTGCTGTACAAACATCCGGGTATCTTGACGATTTTAGACTACGCCAATACTCCTTGCCTGAGCCGTCAACAAGTGTTGGAGCGGAAGTGGCGTTAACACCCCCAACTGTGACTGCTCAGGCTGCAGATAATATTACGGCTACCTCCGCTTCTCTGCATGGGACAATTGAGGATGTTGGCACTCAAAATGCTACTGTTAGAGGTTTTAAATACTATCAATCATCAGATTGTACTGGAGCTATTAACGACTTATCACAAAACGGTGACTACGGCACTGGAGCTTTTTCGCTCTCACAATCAAGTCTAAGCGTAAATACGCAATATTCATACAAACCTTATGCCACAAACATATCTGGTTCCGCATATGGGGCATGTGTTGCATTTTACACCTTAGCCAACGTACCGTCTGCGCCAACAGTGAATACACCGGCTGCCACCTCACTAAAAATCACCGTCAATCAAAATTCTAATCCAGCCGGAACAACCTACGCTATCTACGAAACATCAAC
The DNA here is from genome assembly GCA_041660565.1 of Patescibacteria group bacterium. Taxonomy (NCBI): domain Bacteria; species Patescibacteria group bacterium. The sequence goes on along the minus strand of JBAZWC010000001.1, from coordinate 248,318 downwards.
GACACAGTATATTCAAGCAAATGGATCACTCGGCGCGTCGGCGGTTTGGCAGGATTATACTACATGGGGTGGAGCTTCGGGTGTAACGAATACCGGTTTATCTCCCAATGTCCAATATACATTTGAGGTAAAAGCTAAAAATAGCAATGACACCGAAACAAGCTTTTCCACAACCGCGTCCAAATATACTCTTGCTAACGTTCCGTCTGCGCCAACAGTCACCTTAACATCCGCGACTTCTTTAACAGCAATTATTAATCAAAACTCGAATCCGGCTGGCACAACGTACGCTATCTACGAAACATCAACGACACAGTATATCCAAGCAAATGGTACTCTGGGTGCTTCCGCAGTCTGGCAGGATTACACCACTTGGGGTGGAGCATTGGGAATTGTTAATACCGGGCTCTCTGCCAACACTCAATACATTTTAGAAGTCAAAGCACGTAATGCCGACAGCACCGAAACCGCATATTCTACCACTGCGGCCAAATACACTAGTGCGTCAAATCCCGGCTCTGCTACCGCCACCGCTCAATCTGCAAGTTCGATTCAAGTTGATTGGACATCTGGCGGAGCTCAAAGTAAGTTTAACGTTTATCGAAATGGCTTGTCAGGTTCTGGCACCTTAGTTCATTCTGCAAATGATTTAACTTATTCTGATACCGGACTTTCGGCTTCAACGGATTACACATATTATGTTTATTCGGTAAATGGTGATAACGTAGAAAATTCCAACTACGTTTCGGCTACTGCTGCAACACAAGCTACACCATCATCCGACAGCCCAACACCGGAGCCAAGCTCAACTCCGACACCTAGCACCGCAACATCAACACCAACCGCAACGCCTACATCAACACCAACCTCATCATCATCTAGTAGCTCAGCGTCCACAACAACTTCGAGTCCATCACCTTCATCTAGCACATCAACCACAAGCTCAACCAGGCCAGACACTACATCTCCCATAGCCGCCCTAGGTATCCTACAAGATCCGTTGACGCTTGTTACTAGCAAATCAGTTACATTTGATGCAAGCAGTTCCACAGACAATATATTAATTACCCTTTTAGAATGGAATTTTGGAGATGGAAGCACATCTAATCTATCAAAGGTTAATCATGTTTATAAGAATCCCGGAAGGTACACTGTTACTTTGACCGTTTATGATAAAGCAGGAAACAAGAGCAAATCAACACAAATTATTGATATTAGACCTTCAGCTCCATCCATTACTGATATTACAGCTAAAAATGACAGTCTTTTGATTGATGGCACCTCAGATCCGAACACAATTGTATTTCTTACCATCCATTCCGATCCTTATACCACTCAAGTACTTGCCGATGACGAAGGTAATTGGTCGTGCAGGTTGGCCAACGCTAGTGAGATTCTGGGACAAGGATCTCATACCGTTCTTGCTCACGCATCTATTAAACTGGCAAGTAATTTAGAGCTAGAGGGTGACGAAAGCAAAACCTATGATTTTAATATGAGCGTTGACAATGGAAATATTGAAATAGAGAAACAAAAAACCAGAATTTGGCAATACGTCTCATTCGGTTTTATCGCTTTAGTTTTCGTTCTCGGTTTTATAATCTACTCCAATCGACGAAAAAAAGTTCGTAGGTAATGTGTTCAAAAGTTTCAAAAACTTTGATTATCATCCACAAACGCTGCTGGGTAAATTCTCAAAGACCAAAATCTACATATAATTGATAAGAAATAGTTTTGATTGACCACTAATGTTTTTTACCCCGACCTTAGAATCTTTATTGTGTTCTATTCAGTTATACATCAATATTAATATATGAGAATAAGATTAAAACCTCGTTATGTTTGGGCACTGACAGTTGTATTGATAATGGTTGGGATGCTTAGTTTTTCGCTGTCCCAAAATCGTTTAGCTCGCGCAGACTCTACATCTTCATGTGCGGTTCAATGGACATATAAAAATTCGGATAATATCACCGCTGCCGTAAAAGTAACCGGCTGGAAGTATGATATTGGCGGAACGATTACTACTTTCGGTAAGATTAATGCCCTTGGCAGTCAAAACCCAGCAGATAGTCCTCCAAAATACTTTGCCATTGAAGTAACAGATTCTGATGTAGTTGTTAGTAAAGTTAATATTGGGGGAGTTGACCGCAATCATTGTGTGGTTACTAGCAATGCTGGCAATTATTCCGGAGATAATTATAATGGGCTAGCTATTGTAAGAGTAGAAGCCACTGCTTATGGCACATACGGTCAAGTGCGAATTACTATAACCAAAGCAAGCGATGGAAGCACTCTGTATCAAATTCCATCGACAGAACAGCCGCCAACCACAACAGGTGGTTCATATGTCACCATATCATCCACAATCACTGGTTCTGCGCCAGCCATCACGACTCAACCATCTAGCGCTACTGTGACGGCCGGGCAGACGGCAACATTTACCGTTGCGGCTTCCGGTACCGCGCCACTGTCATATCAATGGCAGAAAAACGGGAGTAATGTTTCCGGCGCAACCAGTGCGTCATATACAACAGGAGCCTTATCTACATCAGATAGTGGTAGTAAATATAAATGTACCGTCACTAACGCTTACGGTAGTGCTACTTCTAACGAAGCAACTTTAACGGTTAATGCACCACCACCTAGCGATACCGCCCCGTCAATCACAACTCAACCATCTAATATCACCGTCAGTGCCGGTCAAACTGCTACATTTACCGTTGCGGCTTCTGGTACAGCACCGCTATCGTATCAGTGGAAGAAAAATGGTAGCAATATCTCTGGCGCAACTAGTTCGAGTTACACCACCGGGACATTGGCAACAGGGGACAGTAGTAGCAAATATAAATGTACCGTTACTAATTCCGTTGGTAACGTAACCTCCAACGAGGCAACACTAACGGTTAATGCGGTTGGGGGCGGTGATTCTACTCCAACGCCAACGCCTAGTTCCGGTAACAACACCGGTAATACCGGTACTGGCAACACGGGTACAAGCACAACTGCTGCGCCCCAAGTTGTAGTAGCTAATACCCCCGCACCTCAAGTTGGTGTATCTGCTGGTACTGGTGCTGCACCAGCTGCTCCGGTATCATCTATTAATGTACCGTCTAGTTTAACTGCAGAAGATTTTCCCGGAGATCAAGGCGGAAATACTACTCTAAAATGGAAGGCATCTACATCATCTAGTATTAACGGTTATATGGTTTACCGTAGTACTACTAATAATACTAAAGATTTTGTAAACGTAGCTAAAACTGAAAAAACAGTATTACAGTATATCGATACTAAAGCAGATGTTGGTACTACATTTTATTACTTCGTTAGAGCATACAAAGGTACCTCTGAATCAAAAAGCTCTAATACGGTTAGTTTTGCTTCAGTAGATAACCTAGCTCCGGGTATTCCGGTTAATCTGGTTGTAACTAGCTATTCTAAATCAATAATTAAACTATCTTGGACTGCGAATATCGATACAGACTTATCTGAATACATACTAAATATTAATAACGCTTCCGGTACTAACATCGAGACAGTCAAACTAACCAAATCAACATTAAGCTACAATGTTGTACTAGCAAATCACCCTAAACTCGTATTAGCCACAGACTACCAATTCACCTTACAAGCTACTGACATTCACAATAACACTTCAAACCCATCCACGGCTGTTACAGCGTCATTTAAAGAAGCTCCTGTTGTGGTTCCAACTGAAACTAAAACTCAAGCCCAAAAACTACTCACCCCAACCAATCTTTCAATTGGTGGTGGAGCTACGTTAATCTTAATCTCAATTGCCGGATGGCTAATCCGCCGCCGCATTACTCGGCTGCCTTAATCGTCATTCCGTGCTGGATCAAAGATTTATATCAAAATAATCTGGTAATTCATGCTTTTTTGTGTATAATAATGTTAGTGGGCCTTTAGCTTAGCTGGTAGAGCGCTTCCATGGCATGGAAGAGGTCAGGAGTTCGAATCTCCTAAGGTCCACCAATTACGTATTAAATAATTTAATATTCGGTTGTACTAAAATACTATATTCTAAAGGCCAACGAGGTCAGCTAAATGCTTGCGCTTATCAAAACAATACATACGATCATATTTATTTTCATGGCTGGCTCAGTATTTTTCATTCTATATTGTGGTATCGCAAAAATATTCGGACCAGCGTTATATGTTGCGCTCGGCTTAATTTCTATCGAAGGAATCGTGTTTTTTGGCAATGGTATGAAGTGCCCGTTGACCGGTATGGCAAAAAAATATGGCGCCACGAAAGGATACGTATTCGACAGCTTTTTTCCAGAAAAATGGACACGATATACTTTCCCAGTTTTTGGTACAATATTAGGAATCGGACTATTTTTATTATTACTCAGGTGGAATGGTTTTTGATAGGTATTTGACTACGGATTTCGTAGTATAGCTCGTCCTATGCATAAATATTGGAGGTAGTGGCAGTGGGAGCGACGGCTTCGGCTGAGTTAGGGAACTCAACTACTTTAACTTCCGGATAAATCAATCTAAAGATCAATTGAGATGGGGGATTAAACTGAGTTTCAATATGCCCACCCATTAATTGAGTCAATTGCTCTACAATCCAATAACTTACCCCAAATTCGGTTAAGTTAGCTGACTGATCAGCAGGATTAGAAATTGCGGTCTGAGATACGTTAGCTGCATCTTTATATCTAAAAGTATCGCTAGAGATAGTTACCGACCAGCGGTTTTTGGTGATTTGCTCGTAGGCAATCTTAATCTCTCCATTTTCCATATGCTCAATAAATACATTAAGCAACATTGAAATTTCTTGGCTTAGTCTGCTTTGATCAACCGAAATAAGCCCCTGAGTTTTATCGATATTTAACGAGATATTTATTTGCTTTGCCATGGTAACCGGCGCAAGCTTTGCCACTACATCGGCACAAATTTTCATTGGATTGATCGGCTGCCGCTGAAGTTCTATTTGGTTGTGTTCAATTTTACTTAAATCTAGTAGCTCTTTAACCACTTCTAGCATTTTGACCGATTCGGCGTTGATGTCGCTGATCATTTTGAGCCCATTGGCATCAACCGATTGCGAGTAGAGTTTATTAAACGATTCGGAGCTACTTTTGATATTCATTAACGGCTCTTGCAGGTCCATGGTAGTGCGGTTAAGAAACCGATCTTTTAGTTGATTTACATTTTTAAGAGCATAAAGTAGCTTGGCGTATCCGACAAAATGAAAGTGGTTAATAAGCAAAATAAATATTACCAATATGCTTGCTAATAAGAAGTACAGGGTTTGCTGGTTGTTACTTTTTACCAGTGCGTCTATGTCTGCTACCGAAATTTGGCTTACCAACAGCGCAGCAGCATTTCCATCGGCATCGTAAATTGGGGTGGTTACGGTATAAACGTGATCATTGGTGTTTGCCGAGCCAAACTGAGTTGCTATAGCGCGTTTTTCATTCCAAGCGGTGTTTGATGATGGCGCGTCTAGCACCTTCACCTCGTTTTCCGGGTTAGTAGTAGATACCACAGAAAACGCGTTATTGTTATATTTATATACTGTAATTTCTTTGATATCTGAGTTTTTAATTAAGGCACTAATTTTGGCGCTAATTACATCTGGCTGGCTAAGTGAATCGGTTACGGTGGTGCTTAGCGCTTGAGCGGTTAGCTCGGCCTTGCTTTGCAGCTCCTGATTAAGTAGCGTGGTGAAATTGTTATTATGCAGAATCAAATTAGCAATTAATATTGCTGGAATACAAATAACAATCACTACTGAGTACAAAAATTGTCGCCAATACAGTGAGCTCATAGCGTCCTATTTAGTTTTTTTAGTCTCGATTACCGCCGCTTTTCGGTAGATAACAAAGGTGGCAACCGTAGTAATTAGAATCATCGCAATTAGAGTAAAGATATACTTAAGTGGGATAAAATCGGTAAAATGTGATGTTACAGCCGATGATCCGTTCAAGGTACTGGCTGCAAGAACAGGGGAGACAAAGAAATCGCGCTTAATTTCCATCACCTGATTACTCGTTGGATCTTTGAACGCTACCGTAATTTGATGTTTGCCGCTTTCTAGAGGTGAGGTGATAGTAGCGGTGGCGGTATTGTTGTTAAGCGTGGCCGGAATAGTCATGGGATTATCCGAGTTTACCAAAAACGTCACGAAGCTAACCCCGGTTGGAACGGTGCATTGTATAACAATGTTATATCGATGATCTGATGTAGCCACCACCGGTTCGGCTTGAAGTTTGAGCGTAGATAGCACTACCTGTTCCGTAGTTTTCGGTTGTGGCGTTGAGATGGGCGCAGAGGTGGACGTTGATACTGTTGGAGAAGTTGTTACCCCAGCTGACGGATTACTACTGACGGCAGAGCTTGGGCCGGCAGAGGGGGAGTGACTAGGGGCAACGCTGGCACCAGCCGAGGGATTTGCCGATACGGTAGATGACGGGCGCGTTGTAGGTGTAGCAGTTGTAGTAGCAGAACTAGTTGCGGTGGGAGCAACACTGGCCGTTGAAGAAGGTAATGACGAAACAAGCGCAGTTGGAGTAGCCGAAGAAACACCATCCGGAATTGGAGTGCCATCTACCGGAGCAGATAATTTTATTGTCGATGCTTGACTAAGGTTCTCCGAAACTAAAAATAATATTATCGCCATACAAGACATGGCGGCAATCACGCCACCCCAGATAATCAATTTTTTATTTGTCATAAGCCCTCTATATATAATCTTAATGAAAGATTTGTTGAGTGTAAAGAAAATTCAAAATTCTAATTATATAAAAACCAGCCCACCGCGCCAATTTTTGAATTTGTTTCGAATTTATAATTTAGTGCTTAGTGCTTTTTTGTGTTTTAAGACACAAAATAATGTATACTAAAGTCGTTAAGAAAGGATGTGATGAAGAAAAACCTACTGCTAATGTTCGGCGGTCCAAGTGTGGAACATGACGTATCGGTGATTACCGCAATGCAAGCGTTAAAGTATATCGACCATAGCGCATACAACATTATTCCGTTCTATTGGACAAATGATGGTCAGTTTTTGACGGTTTATGATCCACCTCTTAATCCGCACGAATTACTGGCTAAATTAGCCAAAAAGGGAGTAGAAGTTTCAATTCAAAACAATCACTTGCTATATAAGAGTGGATTATTCTCAATTAAGCCATTAACAATTGATATTGCCTTCCCGTTATTCCATGGCACAGGTGGCGAAGATGGTGCGGTACAAGGGCTACTAGAGGCACTGGACGTGCCATACGTTGGTTGCAATGTCTCGGCATCGGCCTTGGGCATGGACAAAATTTTATTCAAAGCAATTATGCACGAAAACAAGATTCCCGTATTGCCATATCAGGCCGTCAACTCTCCGTCCGATAAAGTAAACATTGGTTTTCCGGTTATCGCCAAGCCTTCTCACTTGGGATCAAGCATTGGCGTGGCTAAGGCAGATAACCAGAAGCAACTGACCGAAAGTTTTGCTACAATTTTTCAGCTTGATACTCAAGCAATTGTTGAGCCTTATTTAACAAATATGATAGAAATAAACTGCAGCGTGCTCGGCACTGCTAAGGCGTGTGAGTCCTCTGTGTGCGAACAGCCAATTTCCTCAAGCGAAATCCTATCGTATGCCGATAAATATTTGCATAACGGTAAAGGTAAAAAGGGCGCAAAAGGTATGGCCAGTTTAGACCGTCGAATTCCAGCCCCAATTTCGGAGGCAGAGTCTAAAAAAATCAAAACATACGCTGAGAACGTGTTTAAGGTGCTCGGGTGTAGCGGGGTAGCCAGAGTAGATTTTATGATTGATCAAAGCAACAGCAATATTTACGTTACCGAAATAAACACTATTCCGGGCTCACTATCTTTCTATCTTTGGGAAGCTAGCGGCCTAAATTATCCGGATTTAATTAAAAGATTGTTCGCAATAGCGGTTGAACAGCATCAAATCAAACACAAACTAGTCCGACAATACAAATCGGACATACTTCAGAAAATCTAGTGCCAATAAAGGTCTGGGAGTTCGTTTTGCAACAAAACGTTGTCGCCGCTTTGTAAGATCTCTTTTAATATAGACGGGGTTCGGCTTGGGTGAGGCGATTCGATAACGCGACACAATTTGTTACGGTCTTTGATGGTATCAATAATCAACGGCGCATAAATAGTTTGAGCAATAATTGCAATTTCGCACACTTGCGAAATTTGATCCGCGAATACAATGTTGGCGTTGTCAGATGATTGTCCTTGATCTACAATCCCGCCGGTAACAATAATCTTTCGCCCTTTTAGCGTTTCCAAATACGACAGAGCTGCCTTTGCACTCTCTGGATTGATGTTGTACGTATCATCAATAATCGTAATACCATTTTGCTCGGTTACATCCATTCGACGCTCAACCGGATGCAGTAAAGTAATATGCGGTTGAATAGTTTCTTTTGAAACGCCAAGCGCGGATGCCAAAACTACCGCAGCCGCCGCGCACTGTTTTAGTTGCGGAATACTCATAATATCGGCGTTCACATTATTAAAGTTATTTTCGAGGTATTGCTGATTATACTGGCCAATTTGGGCAACATCGTCTCCGAAAACACGCTTAATTCCATCGTTTTCGGCATTTAACAGGTGGATTTTATTTTTAGTAATGCTTATTAGATCATTAAATTCCGAATCAATCGCAGCCTGTGAGCCAAATGAAGACAGGTGCTGTGGGCCAATTGCCGTTACTACCACAATTTCCGGGTCAAGCAACCCAATATAGCGCTTAAAATCACCAACATTATATTCACCCAGCTCTACCAAATAATATTTGGTTTTTACCGGTAGTTCATTCACAATGTCCTGCGCTAGCGAAAACATAGTGTTGTGATTTTCTTTTGGCGTATGAACTGCGAAATCTGGATTTAAAAGTTGATTTGCAAAATACCGTACTGTCGATTTACCGTAACTTCCGGCAATGGCAACCACAATACAATCCGGCATTTGTGATAGCTTTGCCTTAGCCAGTTTAATGGTGTTTTGTTTTATATATAAATCAATTGGGGAGCAAATTAGATTTGCTAAGCCAACAATCAGTGGTATCAGACAAGTAAAGAATACGATTACCGCCAATTGATATATCACCCCAACCGGCCAAAAGAAGTAGATCAGCGCTAAATACAAACCCAAGGCTACGCTTAAAATAGCCTGGGCCTTTTTAGTCCACGTAATTTTTCCAACATATTGAAGTTGACGTTTAAAAAACCGAGTGTATACCCATTTAAAGTAACTGGCCGTATCGTAATCTTCCAGCTGTAAAATGTATACAAAATCCAAAAATGGCCAGATTAAACTGACAATATTAGTCATTAATGTACTTTCTGATTAGGCCACAAAACAGCCTGGGGTTTTCCAAATGAGCAGTGTGCGATCCCTTCGGGATAATCTTAATGTCTGAATGGGGGATAATTTGCTGCATACTCTGAGCAATTTTCACCGGCACAACGTGGTCATCTTCGCCCCAAACTAGTAATACAGTTTGATTGAGTTTCTCCATATAAGGAGCAAGATCGAAATTGATGGTGGAAATAAATATGTCTTTTAACTCTTGTGCCTGACGATAGTCTTCAGATTGCACACTTTTTCTAATTCGTCTCATTAGCATGGTTTTATTCAATATATTGGTCGTGCGGCCAAGGCTACGATACATTGCTTGAGCCATTGAAGTAAAACGGGGCAGTGGTTGCCGCACGCCGGGAGTAGCATATAGAACCACTTTTTTGATATCCGAATTAAGCGTCGCAAGTACAATAGCTACGCGGCCACCGAACGAATGGCCCACAATACTGGGGGATTTGATGTTATGCTCGTCAATAAAGCGATTAACGTAGTTAGCGTATTGTTTAATATCCCAACTGGTTTTTGGGCGAGGGTTACTGCCGAAACCGGGCAAATCAATAGTCCAGCAAGTGAAGTTCTTGGCAAGCTCTGGGACAATATTATCAAAAATTGATCGATCATTGCGCCAACCATGAAGCAATATCAAATCTGGCCCCTTACCAGTTTTTGAATAAATTGAGCTATCGGTTTGATTCATCTTGATTAAAATGTAACTTAAATGACGGCAAAAGTCCATATCAACATTGTACATTACGAGCATCGTAGGGGCGGACTCACATGTCCGCCCGCGGGAGGACACACGGGTCCTCCCCTACACCGCTCATGATATTTATGCTAATGTTAACTTATGAAATACGACTTTCCGCAACTTGATCATAAATGGCAAAAGATATGGGCTGACTCCAAGCAATTTAACGCCCCAACTTCGTCTAAAAGTAAAAAATATGTATTAGATATGTTTCCGTATCCTTCCGGAGACGGCATGCATATTGGGCACGTGCGAATTTATACCGCGTCAGATGTGTTGTCAAAATATTTAATGATGAATGGTCACTCGGTGCTGCATCCAACCGGATGGGACGCATTTGGCCTGCCCGCTGAAAATTACGCAATCAAGCACTCGGTTCATCCAACCGTTTCAACCTCAAAAAACATCTCTAATATCAAGCGTCAAATGTCCGAGTTAGGTTTTGGCTATAACTGGGACCGTGAAATCAATACCACCAACCCGGAATATTACAAATGGACTCAGTGGATATTTATCCAACTGTATAAGGCGGGTTTGGCTTATGAAGCCGATGTTCCAATTAATTGGTGCCCCAAAGACAAAACCGGTTTGGCAAACGAAGAGGTGATTAACGGCAAATGCGAGCGTTGCGGCACTTTGGTTGAAAAACGCAATATGCGCCAGTGGATGCTAAAAATTACTGCCTATGCTGATCGATTATTAGCAGATTTAGATCAATTAGATTGGCCGGAACATATCATAACAATGCAGCGAAACTGGATTGGCAAATCTAACGGCGCTACAATCAAATTTAGACTCGAAAAATCTAATCAGATGGCCGAAGTATTCACCACCCGTCTAGACACCTTGTTTGGTGCCACCTACGTCGTTCTTGCCCCAGAACACCCTCTGGTTGGCTCAGTAGTCAGCCCAGACCAGCGCGCTGAGGTTGAGCGGTACATTAAGGATACAGCCGAAATAAGTGAGTTTGAGCGCATTGCAGTGGATAAGCCCAAAACCGGCGTTTTTAGCGGTACTTACGCTATAAATCCGGTTAACGATGCCAAAATTCCAATATGGATTGCCAACTATGTTTTGCCACATTACGGCACCGGCGCCATTATGGCCGTGCCGGCACACGACGAACGGGACTATGCATTTGCTCAGAAACATCAACTACCAATTATCTCGGTAATAAAATCAAAAGATAGTGAAGGACAATTGCCATACGTTGGCGACGGTGTATTAGAAAATTCAGGCGAGTTCAATGGTCTAACTGTTAACGATGCAACTAAGAAAATTGTGGCGAAATTGAGCCAAAATCATCTAGCCGAACTAAAAACTCAATACAAATTAAGAGACTGGGTATTTTCACGCCAGCGATACTGGGGCGAACCCATTCCCATTATTCACTGTGATAAATGTGGCGCGGTACCGGTGCCAGATGCAGACCTGCCGGTAAAATTACCTGAGGTTGAAAAGTACGAACCAACCGGTACCGGTGAATCACCGCTAGCTGCAATTTCTGATTGGGTAAATGTAAAATGCCCCAAGTGTGGCGGGGCAGCTAAGCGCGAAACTAACACCATGCCACAGTGGGCCGGTTCGTGTTGGTATTATTTGCGATTTATCGACCCTCAAAATAAAGCTGAGTTTGCTAGCCAAGCGTTATTAAAAGAATGGTTGCCTGTTGACTGTTATTTGGGCGGCGCCGAACATGCGGTTTTACACTTGCTTTACGCGCGATTCTGGCATAAGTTTTTGTTTGACCAAAAGTTGGTGCCCACATCTGAACCATTTCAACGGTTGGAATCAGTTGGAATAGTTTTGGCAAACGCCTACAAAGATTCCGCCGGACGATACGTTCATATTTCGGATGTGGTAGTAGATGGTGAAATGGCATTCCATAAATCGACCAGTGAAGTATTAACGGTTGAAGTTGAAAAAATGAGCAAATCCAAAGGGAATGTAGTTAGCCCGGACGATGTAATTACCAAGTTTGGCGCAGACGCGCTAAGAGTTTACATGATGTTTATTGGCAGCTGGAACGAAATGTGCTCGTTTGATATTCAAGGCCTCCAAGGGTCATCGCGGTTCTTGTATAAAGCAGCATCCCTGTCGGAACTCCTAGAAGACAAGGGTTCAGAGCAAATTGATTTGATTACCGCTAAGTCCGTTATTAAAGTTACAAGCGATATTGAAAAAATGCAGTTCAACACCGCCATTTCTCAACTAATGATATTTGCCAACCATTTATCTACCCTAAAAACCATCAACGTCACCCAATATGAATATTTATTACAGCTACTCGCGCCATTCGCGCCGCATTTGGTCGAAGAGTTATGGCAAAAAATCGGACACGATACATCAATATTTAATACCAGTTGGCCAAAAATTGATCCAAAACTAGCAATTGATGAAAATGTCACCATTGTAGTGCAAGTTAATGGCAAAGTAAGATCAAAGATTATCATACCTATTCATACTTCTGAAACAGAAGTTGTTACGGCGGCAAAACAAGATAGTAAAATTTCGCCGTTGCTAAACCAAGGAATATTAAAAGTGATTTATGTTCCGGATAAACTGGTAAATATTGTTACCAAATAATTTTACGGCGAAACTACCAGTAGTATAAGATATGTAATTACGAACGGCACAAAACCACCCCAAATTCCTTGCCAGACCGTGTGTCTTTTGCGCCGTACTCGTGCCCAGATTATGAGTGGGATTAATAACATAAGCCAAAAAGCCTGTCCGGATATCACTAATCCCAATATAGAGATAATTCCGGAGTATGCAGCAATATGAATACTGATTTTCCAGAAAATAGTTATAGATAAAATGACGATGGTATTAACGAAAAACACAAACGCTGAAATAATTATCAATTTTGGAGCATCAATATACTGGTATATAATCACCAGTAAAGCGGAACACAGTACTATCATTAACATTGGCAACAAGCGGTTGTCTTTGTTTTGAATATGCAAATCTGAAATGAACTTTCTGCCCTGGATTCTAACAATATATAATCCTGGTAATGCTACATCAAATAGGTACCATAACTCAATATAAAAAATTGACGACATATTTTGGCCGTTCACAAATAAGATCAATATTATTGGCGCAAACATGTTAATTAAGTACGGACTAAAAACAATCGATATTATTTTTGCCAAATTATCGAAAATTTTAGCATTCATACCTTGATTATTGCAACAAAAAATAATAATACAATCTTTGTTCTAATTTTTTGTCATACAAAGTAAGACATTTGTTCAAAGATCTATGCCTCCAAGCACTCCTAAGGCTAAAGTCGTTGTATCTTACTTATTCAAAAATTAAATAGTTCTTTGCCCCGTTTTCAATATCTGCCGGGTCCCAATCATGAATAGCGTTTATCAGTACATCAAAAGTGTACCGATAGTCTTCACCGTATTTTGTCCCTGGGTCGTTGGTGATAAAACCGGTTTGGTCAAATCCGGTTAACACCAGCATATGATAGATAGGCCCCGGGGCGGTGAAGTGTGGATTGTGTAACTCTCTGCCAGCTGCCGGTAAAATTACAACGTGATTTTGTGTCAACTCATTTTTCAAATCTGCCGCAGTTGCGTCTTCTTTGACTTTGGTATTAGTTATCCCATAGTGCTTGGCCACGTCTGCTAGTTGAGAAATGGTAATACTTTTCTCAAGCCCAACCGATTCTTCATACTTTATCATACTTTGTATTTCGTCTTCTGCGGCATTTGCGCTGGATATTTTTGTTTTATCTAAATAATGTAGCACCATAATTAAACTAGCTTCTTCACAAGCATCCTCGTGAAGTGCATCCCAAACCAACAATGGCGCCTGACTAATAAACGGCACATCTAATTTGATCGAGCTGACTTTACTTGGGGTTGCGGTTGGAGTGGATGCCGAGGTTGGGGTTGGAGTCGGAGTTGACGTAGTGGATGGAGTAACACTTGCAGACGGAATAACTGTTGGAGTTGCAGTTGCAACCGGCGCAGTTGGCGTTTTTCTAGAATTTAGGTAATACAAAGCACCCAAAACTATCCCAGCTACGGCAATAACAATTACAAGTATTTTTTTCATACTTTAATTTTATCACATATATAGATACTTAAAACGCCGCGAGTAGAATCCTCGCGGCGAATTGGACGTAACGACTAGGTGCCCAGAACACGCAACCCCTCCTGGATAAAGCACAATACCCGCGTTTCTGACAGCTCCGGGCCTCCCGGACAGGCAAACAGCTGATGGTGCGCGGAGACAGAGACACCGCCGAACTCCATGGCAAGCTCTCTGACCTCACCTATCGCGGTCGGTAATACAAGCCCGTCGAATATGGTGACACCCCACCGTGGATATAGCTCCCGAACAGCCTGTATCAGTAAACGTAGGTTTACTTTGTTTCCGAGCCACCCGGGCTTTATCACTAGCTGGTCAACATAACCATCGGTCGCATATTCAGACAGACGTTCTATCAACGGGCCGTAGTCGGGCTCATCGCTGTCGTACCCATTGTCTAACAGCTGATTACAGCCAAGTGACAGCACCACCCGTAAGCCATTGCTGCGCGTCGCGTGAACCGCAGTACCTAGCAAACCCGGGTCAGGAAGTTCAGGTATGTCGAGTTGCAAATGACTGAGGTTGAACCCTGCAACCGCGTACGTACCGGTAACGACTGCCATCAGGTCGGTAGGCGCCCCGGTTTGATCGTACCAGTGCATGCACACGTCAACATCGGACCAACACAAGCACTGGTTGCAGACGGCATGGGTGATCTGCTCGTCTCGCTGGACACCAACCAAGTTAGGTTTTGCCACTATTCCAAGCCTCAGAATAATCTCCGAACCAATTGGTCGTGCGTTGTGATAATGCTCCACAACGCAGTGCGCCTCTTCGACGGACGAAATCCCAACCACTTCGATGTATTGTCGCACTCATTTCTCCCTTGAGACGTAGCCGTGAAATGCTGATGATATTATATATGATTATTATACTCTTGTCTATATTTTTTGAGTTACTATTGTAATAATAGAATATTTTGTGTTATAATATCGGTATTATGGTAAAACAATCATTAGAACATTATCACATCAACCAGTTTACTCGCTTGCCAAAGGGTGAGAGTGCGGCTGATCAGATTGAGATCAACCAATTAATTGGTTCGAAATTGGTTGGATTGGATTTAATTGGCCCAATTGGTGTCAACCTCGAGTGGACGAATAATTATCCAGTGCTCGATCTTTCATTAGCAACAACGACAAGTTATCAAACTGTTTGTATCAAATGTCAAAAAGAGATTGAACAAAAAATTGACTCATCGGATCAATATGAATATAGCCGCAATAACGATGACCTAAATTATCAAATTCATAGCGATGATACTATTAACCTAACACAAGCTATCATTGATACAACCGCCTTGGATCTGACTGAATATCCAGTATGTAAAACAGATTGCCGCGGACTTTGCCCCGAATGCGGCATAGACCTAAATAGCAACCCAAATCACACTCACAAAACTAGCTAAAATAACCAAAATCATGTAATATAGAAGAAAAGGAATAACACCATGGCAATGCCAAAAAAACGAATGTCGCACATGCGCTCAGGCACCAGACGCAGCCAGCTAAGTGCAACTCTGCCTACAGTAATGTTTTGCCCAAACTGTCACGCGCCTAGACAATCTCATGCTGTTTGCGAAAATTGTGGTCAATATCGCGGCAAACAGGTAGTAGCGAAAGTTGAAGCCACCCCGGCCGCCACTGAAACCGCACCTAAAACAGATAAATAAATTACCTTAAGGGGCTTGAAATGAATCGACATTTATCCCGAACCATCGTAATGCAATCTGTATACGAATGGGATTTTCGTCGCGACCAAGATATTGAACAAGTCGCTTTAAGAAACATCAGCCAATTTGATGCTATTACCGACAAAGAATATATTGTACCAATGGTTAATGGGATTGTGGCAAATATCGAGAAGATTGATGATTTGATCCAAAAATCCGCTCCAGACTGGCCACTTGACCAGGTTGCGGTTATCGACAAAACCATTTTGCGCCTTGCGACATACGAACTAATAATCGATCGTTCGGTGCCGGCAAAAGTGGTTATTAACGAAGCGGTTGAATTGGCAAAATCGTTCGGGTCCGATAATTCAAGCAAATTTATTAATGGAGTACTTGGCACATTATATCGCTCAAGCGACATTCCAAAAGAACCGGAAGTTGAAGAAATTCTTAAAACTATTGACTCCGAAGTTGAGCCAGATCCACTACCAATAACCGCCCACGTTATGCCCGATGATGAAATAAGGTAATATCATGCTCCCAGAACGTAATTTTGATGCCCTAGAAACTCAAATTGGTTACACTTTTAGTGACCGCAATTTATTGCAGCGTGTTTTTATTCACCGCTCAGCATTAAATGAAAATAGACAGTTGGGTTTGGAGAACAACGAGCGGCTTGAATTTTTGGGTGATGCCGTTTTGGAATTAGTGGTTACCGAATATTTATATTTAAAATATAACAAACCGGAAGGCGAACTAACCAACTGGCGTTCGGCGCTGGTTCGTGGTCAGCACTTAGCCGAAATTTCCGAAAATATCGGTTTTGGCGATTTGATGTATTTAAGCCATGGTGAGGCAAAAAGCGGTGGAAAAGCCAAACAACTAATTTTAGCTAACGCTTTTGAGGCTTTAATTGGGGCGATGTTCTTAGATGGGGGGTACGAACCGATCAAACAGTTTATTGCCAAATTCGTCTTAGTGCATTTAGATACAATTTTACAAAGCGGCCAGCACATTGATCCTAAAAGTCAGCTGCAAGAAATCACCCAAGAAAAACACGGCATTACGCCAAACTATAAGGTGCTAGACGAACAAGGGCCAGACCATCAAAAAATATTTACAGTTGGTGTATACCTAAACGATAAACAAATTGGTACCGGCCAGGGGAACTCTAAACAGTTAGCTCAAATCCAAGCAGCTGTTGCCGGTATTGAGTACCTCAATTCCGAAAACTCGAAGCACTAATTTCGAAATTCGAAACAAATTATAAATCCGAAATTTAAAAATTAAAAATTGTGATTTGAGATTTTGGTGCTTGTTTCGTGCTCCGTATTTCGAGTTTCGTGCTTACTCCGTTACCAAGTTTTGGTGGTTGGAACAATGTTGGCAAATGTAAAATCTAGCAGTATCTTCAGCTGGTCATATGACGCAGTATTACTGTCTATGGTTGTACCGTCCACAATGGCAATGATGGTGTATCCGTCTTGTTTTGCCGCTACTACCAGCACGTGACCGGCACCCCCAACACTGATATTTGACCCGGTACCGGTTTTGCCCCCAATAATGCGATTGTCATCATTTTGAATAAATCGATTCGAGTTTAATAAAATGCGAGCGTTCTTCCCACTGGTATTATAAAGAGTATAGTTCTTTGTGGTCATAATTTTTGACAAAGCCGGATATTTCATGGCATAGCTAAGCAGTTTGGCAATGTCAAACGGGGAAGCGTAGGTGCCGGTTGTGGCTGACTCATCTAATCCGGCCGGGTCGTTAGCATGAAACGTGGTTAGGCCAAGACTTTTGCCCCGCACATTCATCATCTCGACAAAACGCTCTTCGGTACCCCCAACGTATTCAGCCAACGCCCAGGCGCAATCGTTGCCCGAATTTAATAATAACCCATAAAGCGCGTTTTCAACCGTAATTTTTTCACCCGCTTTAAGCCCGGCAGTTGACCCCGGTTGAGACGCGGCAAGAGGCGAAACCGTTATTACTTCCTCCATTTTCTTGTTTTCGATGGTCAAAACCGCGGTCATAATTTTGATAGTACTGGCGGTTGGTCTTTTAGTGTACCCGTTTTTTTCAACCAGCACGGTGGCAGTTGACGGCTCATACACCAAATAACTCTGGGCTAAAATTGATAAGGTATCTAGTTTACCCAGAGTCGGAATAATTGCCGGTGTAGAGATTATAGGGGGATTAATATGAATAACCGGCGTTTTGATAATCATACGTTGATCAAAATGCGATGAAACCGCCGGGCTAATAAAGGCGGTTATGAATACGGATATTACAAGCAAGAGTTTGTGCATCATTTCAATAATAGTTTAATTTGATTATTGTTTAACTTAATATAATGCCCCACGTCAATTTTAAGGTCGGATAACTGAAGCCCGCCAATCGATACGCGCGAAAGCTCAACCACATTCAATCCGATTTTTTGACACATTCGGCGAATTTGTCGGTTTTTCCCCTCAAATAACGTCATCTCAAACAAGATGTGGTCATCATTCAGCTCTTCTCTTAGCTTAATTTTTGCCGGCAGGGTAGGATATCCATCTAAAACAATGCCGGTAGATAGCTTCTTTAAGTTTAGCTTGAGTTGCGACCGATTATAGTTTGGCGGAATATGACATTTAACCAAATACGTTTTCTGAATATGCTGTGCCGGACTAGTCAGTTTGTTGGTCAAATCTCCATCATTGGTCAGTAATAGCAGGCCGGTGCTATCTTTATCTAGCCGGCCAACCGGAAAGACGCGTGCGGTTTTTGGCACCAAATCTATCACTAATTTGGCGTTGTGAGCATCTAATGCGCTACAAACGTAATCCAGCGGTTTATTTAAGGCATAAACCACCAATTCTTGATCTAATTTTAGCTCAGCCCAAACATTTGGCGCAGTCAAATACTCAATCTTATCGCTACCAACATTAACATCCACAAAATCTTCGGATATTACACCGTTAACTCGAACTTTGCCAGATTGAATAAGCTCGTCTGCCTTGCGTCGCGAACATAAACCAGATGAGGCGATGTATCGATTTAGTCTCATAATATATATTTAACAATTTGAGTGTATTTTAGCACACTTTACTTGTTATTGCGAGATCGGATCAGTTCTAATTGCAATTGAATGTAGCCCAAACCCATTACCACCAAGCCACCAATGATTTTCTCCGATGGCAAATTGTACACAACCTCGGAATTGCCAACGTTTACTCCCCATTGGATAATTCCGTAGGTTAAAATGAACGCACCAACGACGATAAACGCCATGGCCACATCCAAAAAGTTCTTTTCCCGTGGGTGTCGATAAAACATATTTTTCTCCTTTACTTTATGGTAAAGGATAAGATTTTCTTATGCAATAGATAAATTTAAGCCGCCTTACCCGAACCGGGCAAGGCGGCAGTGTGTTGATCACGCTTGAGGGTAGAACAGGTCGAAAGCTGCGGTCAGATAGCCTTCGACACGGCCCATATCCAGCTCGTCGGTGTCCGGATTGCGCAGACGCCCCTCGGCATCGATGCTCAGCGTTGGACAGGCTTCGATCAGCGGCGCGATGGACAGCAGTGTCTCGGCGCACAGCCCACCGGCAACTCCGATGCCTAGGTTGGGGAATGCGTGGTTCAACCCCTCGACAACCGGTCGCAGGCGGTCCACATTCATCGGGACGCCGCAACCACCACTCGGGTCAAGCAATACCCGATTAATGCTGGAGCCGTACTGCCCAACACGGGCAACAATGCATTTAACGTCATAGAACGGGATGGCGCCACCATGCGTCGCCTCGAACTCGAGTAACGCGTTCGCGCCAATCTGCAACAGCAGATCCGTTTCCGGCCGCCTCCGGTGCAGCTCCGTGAGCAAGTACTCCGGCGGCCAGCACATATTCAGCTGGATACCGGACAGCCTTTCGCCGCACATCCAATGTGCCAACTCGACTTCCTCTACCAGCCGATCCGTGTCAGAGATGTTCAGATGCAACCGCATTTCAGCAGCATGACAGCCCAGGGCAAACAACCTCTTCAGTGTGTCGCATCGTGGATACCGCATTGGCCAGTGGTTTGCCAGACCCCGCAATGTCTTTGAGCTGGCTAACACGCCAATTACGAGTCTTTGATCGATCAAGCTCGATGTAGCACATGCGCGAACCGCCCGAGCCTTTACAAACTCAGCGGCGACCTTGAAAAGCTGATCGATCGTTTTTGTACCGGTGACGCAGATTTCGCGATGCGGCCTAACCGTTTCCATCATCTCCTCCCGGGAGTTAAGTTGTGGTGGTGCTATGACTAGTCCAAATTATACCAGAAAACGGCAATTTTACAATAATTTCTAACCAATTTACCAAAATCACTCCAATTAATCCAATTGGAATCGGGGTAATTATTGTGCTATGCTTATCCTATAATTAGGAGATGAATTATGGACTACGACTCTCTTGCCCAAAAACACGATTCCAGCAATATGCTGGCGCGAATCGATGAATTTCTACCGGAGTTTAAAAAAGCGGCACAAATTGGTTATGGTTTTGAGCCAACTAAAGAATTTATGAACGCCAAAAGGGTGATTGGCCTAGGTATGGGCGGGTCTGGAATGGGATATACAATTCTTTCGACTTTAGCCAAAACCGATGGCAAGGTGCCGGTTGAGGTAGTATCTGACTATCATTTACCTCCATACGTTAACGCAACCGATGCGGTGTGTGTGACCAGCTTCTCCGGTAATACCGAAGAAACGCTGTCGGCGGCAGAGGAAGCGCGCGCACTTGGTTGCCCAATGGTTTGCATTACCACCGGTGGCAAACTGGCAGAATGGGCAAAACAATACCATATTTCACTGTTGCAATTTACGTATCCGGTAGCTCCCCGAGTAGGTCTGCCATACACGCTTGGTATCGCGTATGGGGTAATGCTCAAGGCGCATTTTTTGCCTGATTCAGATAATCCAAAGACATTAATTGATGGCGCCGTAACCGAGGTGCTAGCCCATTGGCCGGTAGAAAAAATGAAAGCCGAAACAGCAGAATTTGCCCAAAAGCTAGTTGATAAAATGGTTTTTGTGGTTGGTAGCGGATTTTCGTTTGCCGTTGGCACGCGTTGGAAAGGCCAGCTTAACGAAAATGCCAAAATTGTGGCATTTATTGAACCAATGCCAGAGATGTGCCACAACATGTATTTGGGATATAAATTGCCATTGGATATTGTCAAATCTTCGGCTGTCATCTTTTTAGATTCCCATTTTGATCATCCCCAAAATCGCAAGCGCGTTAAATTGGTCGGCGATGAGTTTAGCGCCGCCGGTGCTTTGGTGTTAAACCCGACATTCGATCAAATCAATTCAAAATTAGGGCTAATGTTGGCGCAGATTATTTTTGGTGATTATGTAAGCTATTATTTGGCGTTATTAAACGGCGAAGATCCGGTGGAAATGGACCGAATCGAGAATTTAAAGAAAAAATTGATATAAGGTTTTTAGGAGGGGAATTTGGCAGAACCGGTTAAAGAGCAATTTCAACATTTGCCGCTATTACTAATCATTTTAGACGGATGGGGAATCGCGCCGTCTTGGGGTGGAAATGCGATTGCCATGGCCAAAACTCCGGTGATGAACGATCTGTGGCGTACTATGCCTCACACTCAGCTCAAAGCGTCCGAGCAGGCCGTTGGTTTGCCTCGTGGGGTAATGGGAAATTCCGAAGTCGGCCACTTAAATATCGGCGCCGGAAAGGTAGTGAAACAATTTTTACCGCTAATTGATGATGAAATTAAAAATCGTCACTTTTTTTCTAACCCAGTTTTAGTTGATGGCATCGTAAAAGCCATTAAAGCAAAGAAAACCATCCATCTGGTGGGAATTTTATCTGATGGAGGAGTACACGGTCACATCAATCATTTATTTGCCCTAATCGAGCTATGTAAGATATTAAAAGCGGAAAAAGTAGCAATTCATGCGCTAACAGACGGGCGTGACACCGAGCCAACTAGCGCAATTCAGTTTGTTAGACATTTGGAGCAATTTCTTAAAAGTAACCACAGTAATGCCCATTTAGCCACCATAAGTGGGCGATATTACGCCATGGACCGAGACAATAGATGGGAACGTACCGAGAAAGCGTATCAAGCCATGGTGTTTGGGCAAGGCAAGATGGTTGATGATCCGGTGGACGCCATTTCGAAAAGCTACAAAGAAGGTATCATCGACGAATTTATCGAACCAATGGTGGTACGAGATAAAAAAGAAAATCTGACCAAAATGTCTGACGGAGATTTAGTGATTTGCTATAACTTTCGCTCAGACCGAATGAGACAAATAGTTAAAGCGTTTTGCCAGAAAGATGCCGCGTTTAAAAAAGAATCGAGCATTCCCAAACTAAATATCATCACTTTTACCTCATATCAAACCGGCTTACCGGTATCTGTTGCGTTTAATCCCGAACCAGTGGATAAATCACTGGCTGAATGTGTTGCAGAGGCTGGATTACATCAGTTTCACGTTGCAGAAACCGAAAAGTACGCTCACGTGACTTATTTCTTTAACGGTGGCGCGGAGTCGCCGGTCGCTTCGGAAAATCGATTATTAATCCCGTCACCTAAGGTTGCAACCTACAACAAGTCGCCAGAAATGTCTGCTAAACCTATCACTAAAGCAATTCTTGAGCAATTAAACGCCAATAAATACAATTTTTATGTTATTAACTTTGCCAATGCCGATATGGTAGGCCACACGGGCGATATTCGTGCCACCATTACTGCAGTAGAAACCATAGACAAATGCATAGACCAAATTTGGAAAGCGGTACAAAAAGTGAATGGAACGATGGTAGTAACCGCTGATCATGGAAACGCAGAGGAGATGGTGAATCCAGAATCTGGTCTGCCAGATACCGAGCATACCAACAATCCGGTACCGCTTATTGTTGCCACAAAGGATCACGAATTGGCCAAAATACAGCTTGTTGAAGGTGGATGTTTGGGTAATGTAGCCCCAACTGTGTTACAAATTATCGGAATCATTAAACCAAAAACAATGGTACTTAATAGTTTAATTTCGCAAAGTTCCGAAAGTTAGTCGGTTTAGTCATTTTCATTGGTTTGATATATAATAATTATATGCCAAACAATCCAAAAACAGCCCAATCAGTTGTATTGCTAATTTTAGATGGATGGGGGATTAGTCCTAGTTGGGGCGGCAACGCCATCACTATGAACAACCCCGACATTATGAATTTGTATTGGCGCACATATCCTCATACAATTTTGCAAGCATTCAAAAAGGTGGTCGGACCAAGTGGAAAAGTAGGGAACTCCGAGATCGGGCACTCTAGTATCGGCACCGGTAGAGTGGTGTTTCAAGATATGACTCGCATTGGAAATTCTATCAATGACGGATCGTTTATGAACAATCCAACGTTGTTAAAAATTAATGAGCAAATCAAAAAATATGATTCAGCGCTACATATCTACGGCTTGCTATCAGATGGTGGCGTGCACTCACACATCGATCACGCTCTTGCGTTAGCCGATTTCGCCAAAAAGAATAACATCACTAAAACTTATTTTCATATCACTCTTGATGGTCGTGACAGCGGCACCACCTCGGCATTTAATTTTATTAGCCAATTAGAGAACAAATTAAAGACTAATAATCTGGGTAAAATTGCCTCGATTGTCGGTCGGTTTTATTCGCTAGACAGAGACAACCATTGGTCCAGAACAGCCGTAGCGTATAAAGCGATGGTAGATGGAATTGGTGAAAGATTTCCAACAGCTGAGCAAGCGATATCAACTATGTATCGCAAAGGGTTTGAGGATGAATTTTTCCCATCATGCGTAATTACTGATAATAACCAGATTTACACGGTCCACGATAACGATGCTGTTGTTTGTTTTAACTTCCGCGCCGACAGGTCTAGACAATTGGCCAAGGTATTTCTGGGTGAACAAAAATTGGGATTATTTTTTAAACCACCCAAAAATATCTTTTACGCCGGAATTACCAGCTATCGTTTGCCAGTTCCAATGCCGGTACTTTTTGAGCCAATCCAAATTCAAAACACCCTTGGTAAACTTATTTCTGAGGCCGGATTCAAGCAATTCCACATTGCCGAAAGTGAGAAATATGCTCACGTTACCTTCTTTTTTAACGGTGGCCGCGAAGAACCGTATCCGGGTGAAGACCGCATTATTGTGCCATCGCCAGATGTGGTTACTTATAATCAGGCGCCGGAAATGTCGGCGGAGCCAATGACCAACAAGTTACTGGCAAATATGAAAGAGCAAAAGTATCAATTTATTGTGGCAAATTACGCCAATGTAGATATGGTCGGCCATACCGGTGACATCACCGCCACCTCGGTTGCCGTTCAAGTGATTGATAAACAGGTAAAACGGGTAATTGAGCTGGCCTTAAATCAAAATAATGTAGTGTTAATTACCGCTGATCATGGTCATGCAGAACAAATGATCGGTCTCCATCGAGATCAAAAAACTGAAACTATGCACACAGTTAATCCGGTGCCGTTTATTATGATTAGCCGAGATCACACTTTATCTGCTCCCGCTACAACCCCGGATCAACAAAATATTTTAGCTGATATTATGCAATCCGAGCACACGCTGGCAGACGTTGCTCCAACGGTTCTGGAGCTTCTAGGCCTACCCAAACCGGCCGATATGACCGGAAATAGTTTATTACCCGAACTCACAAAAAGTTAAATTGGGTTTTACGACCTACGTAGGGGAGGACTCACATGTCCTCCCGTAGCCTTGCGCGAAGGAGGATGTCCTCCCGTTAGCATGAACCGTTAGGATACAGTTATCGTCCCGTTCATCTCATCTAACAAGAATATTGGGCTCAGATAAACAAACAACCCTGTCAAATTAGACAGGGTTGTTTGTTTTTAATCTATTCCCACCACCACAATTCATTAGAGAACTAGTGAATTCTGGGATAGGAGGGGGACGGCGTACTGCCGTCCTCCCTCGGGGTGCCTAGGCCCTGCCATGGAGTTCATCGACAGGGACAAGAACTAGCTTGTGAGTGGCGGGGCAGCACATGTTGCCACTCTTCCCCACATTGTGAACGACGACCCATGTGCGGCCGTCGTAATCGACTTCGTCGCCGATTCGAAGGGTACTCCACCGGTAGTACTCCATCTCACCGTGCACAGTGGAGTAGTATCCCTCGCTAAACGACACGTCGGGGGTACACCCACGGCACGTGCCTCTGAAGTCCAGCTCCCGGACAGAGAACTCCGCCCGGAGTCGCTCGACGATCTCGGCGGTGCCGATTGCGGCGCTGCCGAACATGGACTCGAGGCACACAAGCCAGATCGGCTCGGGTTTCACTACAGGCGGCGCGCTTGCTCGTGCCGCCATTTCGGCGAACTCGTCAACTGCGTTCGCCAGGGTTTTCGTTTCCACTATTTTGCCCCCTCCCAGGGGCTGAAAAACTGATTGTGGCGTGTGATTCCGCTTTCCCAGAGATTCTGGATGAAATCGGATTTGGGAGCGCCACATGCTCCCGTCCTAGTGGCCCTTAAAGGGCATTCCCCGTAGCATTCGGCGTCAGAATGAAACTTATTCAACCTGCCACGGCCGTTCGGGCGGGAGTTACCGCCTCGAGAGAGAACAAAGCGTTACACGATGCTTGTGCACGATTTATCCTCTCTTGAGGCGGTATATATAGTTGTTAATGTCCAGTCACGATTAGATTAAGTTTGAGCCTAGCCTAATTGTTATACTGTATTGTAGCATATATTTTGAGATATGTCAAGATGCGCCACGGCTAAACCAAATTAGACCCCGAATATTATGACCGGATATGACCGGAAATAGTTTATTACCTGAACTAACTAAAAATATGTAAAATGAATGGCCGTCGAACTTTCCGACGGCCACGAGTCCAACCTGCCATCAACAACTAGCCGGTGCAAGTCACACCGTTGCTCGAACGGTACTCCTGTCCACTCGACAGCTTGATAACAACCTCAGCACCGCGCCCGGTGGCACTCCTATCGGCCAGTATGGCGTTGTTTAGGCTAGTGACGGCAATGTGCAGCCTGTTTCCGAGCGATTGTGACGTTACTCGCTGATATCTCGTAAGACACAGACCTCCGGCCGCAAGGACGAATCCACCACGATCGCCCCAATTGACAGTAAGAATATGCCCTCGCGAGATATGGCGAGTTGCATCCAGTGCCTCTTCCAGTGCAACAATTGCCGCCTGCACCTCTGGATCAGGATGCACACCCATTCGCACTTCATCTGACACTTTGTTCTCACCTCCCCATGAGCAAGATGATACGCTTTCGCTATTATACAAAATTTTACGCAAATAAGCAACAAAAAACACCTATTTGGTGTTATTGCCCATACCCATAAGCAACCTAGGAGGCCTAAGTTACTTAACCAATGGTAACAAATTGGATGAAACACTGGCGTTTACCGGTTTGGCAATTACTGCCAAACGGTTTAGGTTTGTGCCCACCGGAACACATGTCATTAGAGTTAAAGTTTGATCTGCGGTATTCTCACGAATACTGACATCGTTGGGGTTAACCACTTTTGTAGCTGTAACAACATATTTATATGTTTGATTTTGATATGTGATAGTAATTTTATCGCCCACAACCAACTCTGGTAGCAAAGCAAATACGGTTTTGTAATGTCCTTTGGCAAAAATTGAGTACGAACTATGACCAACAATAAAGATATTGCCGTTTTGACCCGGTTTAGCTTGCCCGGCCAAATCTATCACCCCATTTTGCAGATTTTTAAGCTGGCTGGCGTTATCGTCTGCAACATCCCAAATAATCGGCGCAGCAAGGCTAATACGATCAATGTATAAATAGTTGTCGGCTAGTACGTTAGTAATGCCCGCAGCATTTGTAGTTGATGTGCTGGCCGAACCGGTACCAGAGGTAATTACCGGTGCATTGATGCTGGTATTTTGGGTTTGTTTTTGCGAAACAAAGTTGTTTTGGTAAATAAATTTGGCTTTCATATAATAAGCAGGGGAATTTAAGGCGATAAAGACAGCGGCAAACAAAATGAATAGCAGAGCCACATTTTTGATATATTTATTAATTTTCAACGGTTTACGTTGATGACCAGTCTTGGCACCAAAAATCAGCCGACGAACATCATCTTCGGTTAAAATTAGATCTTTAGTTGAAATTGTCTGTGTGTTCAAATTACGTTCCTCACTGACAACTATATTATAGCATAATCGATCATACTTTGTCAAGGTATGACCATGACAATCTGGAATATATGTTAGGGCGGCAGCTTGTTAGCCGTCGCCCTATCGCTTGCAGTCTCAGCAGTTGCGGTCCTTCGCCAGGTATACCCCGACGTTTGTGAACACCCCCATGCCAACCTCTTCCGTAACGACGTACCGAGCGTTAATGTTGAGTCCGCTCCACACCCGCCTGAACGCGCTACTCGGGCCAAACGGCACGGTAAAGCTGCCGACGTGAAACTCACCATGCTCTCGGTCGTGAGGTAGCTGCCTGGGGTTTGAACAGCGAGCCGCTCTCAGCATCGCTTCGGATAGCTCGGCGGTGTCAGGTACATGAACACCGCTCATTTCCGAAATACGCTTGCACCGAGAGTCCAGGCACATCCCACCGAATCGCAGGGTGAAATCGATCAGATGGTAGCCCGGCTCTCCCAACCGCGTTGCCCACGACTTCCGAAACCACCAGTCGTACCCCTCGGAGCCTTCGAAGCAGTCGCGCCCCGTCGTGCTAACCCGGAATACCTTGACCATCTCAAGCAGTGAGTAGCCTCTCACACACACCAACCGCCAGTCAGATAATCCTCCCAGGTTATCCTGTTGGCACCGGCGCAGTGCGTCAGCCGTAAACGGGATATCCACCACAGCGTCTGCAGAAACCCCACACATTCGAGGAAGTACAACGTTATCCTCGCCGAGGATTGCGATTGCACCTTCCTCGTCAACCCGATCGCATGTTACTCCCATCGCCCCCTCCGTCGAAATGAGATTGGAAACCATCCCCACAATTATACTGATATCGTTGCCATGTGTCAATATGTACATATTCGGCGCAATGTGGTAGAATATTATTGCGCTAACACTACTCTGTCGTTTGTTCGCAAAGGAGAACGACCATGCCATACGCAGATTGCGGGAATTGGATTCCCGAGGGCGCTATCGTTGAGCTAGTGATAGTTCCACAGGAAATCGTCGATTACGGCCCTGAAGTAGAGGATATGTACTGCAGGGGCAGCATGCCGGTCATGAATCTTCGTGTCGTTGAGTTCGAGGATCTTCCGGTATTCCTTCAGGCCAAATCGTGCGCGGAGATGCATGGCCTGGTGAAGTCAACGGAGATCGATCGAACCAAGAGGTATCGATGCCGAATTCGGAGCTGATCACTGTCATGCCACAAGGGTAGGCGACATCTTGTCGCCTACCTCTTATATTTTTGATTCAATCTATACTTTTTACAAATTTTCTAGTATAATAATAACAATGGGCGAGTGGCGGAACTGGCAGACGCGCACGACTCAAAATCGTGTACCGTAAGGTGTGTGGGTTCAACTCCCTCCTCGCCCACCACGCTAAGCGTGGTAATAGGAACGCTCAGCGTTCCACCACGATAAACGTGGTAAATATGACTTTAAAATACTGATCGCGTTAATAACATGACGAAAATTAATCATAATATCAACCGAAGCATTGATTTTGGTTATCAACATTATTCCCAGCTTGAACACAGTGCTCAAACCAAAAATAACCTTCAGGTTGCGCGAGTAGTTGCGGAACACAAAGGTGCCTATCAAATCATAAATACTACAGGGGAATATTTCGCGAAAATTACCGGAAAGCGGATATTTAACGCTCAGTCCAGAGAAGACTACCCGGCTGTAGGCGATTGGGTCAGTTTTTCGGATGCAGGCGACTCAAAAGCAGTGATCAACCAAGTGCTTCCCAGAATCTCCATGATTAAGAGAAAAGCCAGCGGGAATAATGATATACAAATAATCGCAACCAACATTGATGTGGCGTTCTTAGTCACCTCTATTGATCAAGATTTTAGCCTTAATCGCATTGAACGATACTTAGCAATAGTCAGTGATGGTGGCGCAAAGCCGGCGATTATCATCAATAAGATTGATTTAGCTCCGGAATCTGAATTGGAACTCAAGATAAATCAAATTAAAGATCGATTTAACGATATTGATTTGATTCAAACCAGCAATTATCTCGGCAACGGGCTAGACGAGCTAAAAAATTATTTAATCAAAGGTAGAACGTATTGTTTTCTCGGATCATCGGGAGTCGGGAAATCGTCTTTAATCAACAAGTTAATTGGTAAAGAAGTCATTGACACCCAGGGTATTGATACTCGCACTGGCCGGGGTAGGCACACAACCACGGGCAGAGATATGTATTTTCTTGATAGCGGCGCGATTGTAATAGACAATCCCGGAATGAGAGAGGTAGGGCTGACAAATTCAAGTGTCAGCGTAGATAATGTTTTTGATCAGATTATTTCATTATCTAAACAATGCAAGTATGCGGATTGTACGCACACTCAAGAACCCGGGTGTAATGTATTAGACGCCGTAAAATTGGGTAGTCTGGAAGAGAGCAAATATCATAATTTTATCAGTCTCAAAAAAGAGTCGGAATATTATGAATTGTCCGAGTTAGAGAAAAAACAAAAAGACCATCGTTTTGGAAAATTCATCAAAAACGCCAAAGAGCAAATTCAAAATCTATAAACGTAAGTTGGTTCGCTGAGCGTACTAATCGCTCCACAAGATAAAAAACGAGCAGGGGCTCGTTTTTTAGATATTTAATTTGTACCAATTTGTACCGTCAAAATAATCAATTTCGCTGTCTTTGGTATTTACGCCCATTTGCTGAATTGGAGTTGTGGCGGTCACCACAGTTACATCATTGTACCCATCATTATCAATCACGTGTATTTCATCGGCGGTGGCGTACGCAATATGAAAACCATCATTAAACCAGCAAGCATTGACCACCGGTGCGCTGACGCGGGTGACAAAGTCCTTTTGAATCCTAATGTCACTGTTGTCAATTACCAGTTGCTTACCGAATGGCGTGTTGCTTTTACACCAGCTAGTTACGTCTGCGGTGGTGGAGGCAATTGGAGCTTGTTCAAGCCTAAACAAGAGAATTGGCCCAAAATTTGCTACCATATTAGGCAAAACCGTCACTGTACGTGACCATTTTGTATAGCCATCTTTTTGTACCGAAATTGAGTATGATTGATTTGGCTTTAGATCATTAAGATAAACCGGTAATGAAGCACCAACGGTGCGGTCGTTTAATTTAACGGTTAATGCAGTATCAGATCCAGACAGAGAGATTGCTCCGGTGGCTTCAATGGAAAAGTTATTGAAATTAAGCCGATACCCGCCGGCATATCCGATCACCACTGACGCAACAATCACAAATACCAGCACTAGAATAATGCGCCTAACGGTATCGGATATTTTGTGATGTGTTGGTTTAATATTTAGCATTTAACTCTAATTATACTCTTATGAATTTTTTGTTCCAGCCGCCAGCAGAACTGCCAACGTTTGATCGGCCGCTTTTTCCCACGAAAAATCATTTAGTCTAGTTTGCCCTTTGTCTATCAAAATTTCTCGTTTGGCATTACTAAACAGTAAATTGTTGATTAGTATCGCCAGCTCGTCTTCGTCTTTCGGATTATTCAAATACGCAACCGCACCTCCACCAACTTCTGGCATAGCGGATGTCTTACTGGTGATAACCGGAATCTTGGCAGCAAACGCCTGCAAAATTGGCAATCCGAACCCTTCAAACAGCGATGGATAAACTAGCATTTTTGCCACAGACATCCAACAGCTTAACGCGGAATCATCCACATTATTTAGCACCAATATTTCAATGCCATCGTTTTTGGCTTTGTTTACCTCGGCAAAAATCTCATCCGCCCCAAACCCCGCCTGCCCAATTAGTACCAACACTGGTTTGGTGGGGGAATTTTTGAGGTGATCTTTAACCAAAACTCGAAACGCTTTAACCAGCGTCAAAGTATTTTTTCGCGCTTCAAGCCGCCCAACGGACAAAACGATATCGCGGTCCGCCATTTTGGCAATATTTGGATGTAAATTGATATCTCCAACCGGCAGCTCCACCAACGCCTCGGGGATAACGTTGATGTTGTTTTGATTGATTTTGAAAAAATGCATCAGATCTTTTTTGGTATCAATGCTTGGTACAATAATGGTGCTTTTGAGTTTGATTATCCGGTCTATCGCCAGATGTAGTTTTTTAGTTTGATCTTGGCTGTACCCTTGGGGAAAGTGCTTCCAAGCGATGTCGTGTACAGTTGTTACACTTGGACATGGACAAACAGGAGGCAGCATGTAGCTAGGTTGAAAAAATACATCGGGGCGATGCCGCATTAGTTCAACCGACAATCTAACTTGTGTCCACGGCAAACCATGAGATTTAAGTACCACTTGATGTGCGGCAAAATCACCACTCAGCGGGATAGGGGAGTACAACTTAAATTGATGCTTTTTGTCCGCACGCTTAATTAGCGCACGAATAATGTGCTCGGTGTATTTTTCGACACCAGTTTTGTGCTCCAGAGTAAGCGCAGAGGCGTTTATGCCAATTATCATACTGCAATTATACCACACCTAGGACAATTTTAAATTTTAAATTTTAAATTCTTGTTATAGTTTTAATCACAAGTTGTATATTCGGACATTTTCTTTTATACTAACATCGCTTACAAGGAATAATATGGCGCGAATTGCAATCGATCTAGGAACAACTAACACCATCGTCAGTCTCCCCAAAAGAGGCGTGGTATTAAATGAGCCTACGGTTGTGGCGCTGGAAGCATCTAACAATAAAATTATGGCCATTGGCGAGGAAGCCAAGAAAATGCTCGGCCGTACTCCAGAGTCAATTGTGGCAAATCATCCATTAAAAGACGGGGTGATTGCCAACTATCGCATTACCGAAGCTATGCTTAGACATTGCATCAATAAGGTTTCGGGATCAATCCGCATCATCAAACCAGATGTAATGGTTTCTATTCCAGCGGGCATAACTTCTACTGAACGGCGCGCGGTTATCGACGCCATCACCCAAGCCGGCGCAAAACATGCGTACTTAGTTAAAGAACCCATTGCTGCGGCTTTAGGAGCGGGCATCCCAATCAACACCCCATCCGGAAGCATGATTATTGACATCGGCGGCGGTACCACCGAGGTAGCGGTGATCGCGCTTGGCGATATTGTGGCGGCTACATCGGTACGAGTGGGCGGCAACAAGATTGACACTGCCATTGCAGCCTACATGCGAAAAAAATACAATCTAGTAATTGGCGAACAGACAGCCGAAGAAATTAAAATTCGTATTGGCACGGTGATGCCATTAGCTAAAGAGCTCTCGATGGAAGTTTCGGGATGTAACACCATTTCCGGCCTACCCGAAAGCGTTATTGTTACTTCAACCGATGTAATGACCAGCATCAAAGAAGAAATTGCCGAGATTTTGAACGCGGTAAAATCGGTTTTGCAAAAAACTCCGCCCGAGCTGGCAGCCGACGTAATGGACAAGGGGATTGTGATGACCGGTGGCACTTCTCAATTGCGTCAGTTTGATAGCTTAATGAGCAAAGTAACCGGTGTACCATGCCAAATTGCCGAAGACCCGCTGTTCTGCGTTGCCAAAGGCACCTTAATTGCGGTAGATAACCTAGACGCGTTTAAGCGATCTGTGTTATGGAGTTATAAATAAACATAATCGGGTGTCATTCCCGCGAAGGCGGGAATCCAGTCTATGAATGAATTTCCTCGTATAGGTCTTTCCACTCCGGATTTTTAGTTTCAATTAAACGTTTTTTCCATGATCTGTTCCATTTTTTAATCTGTTTCTCTCTAGTGATGGCGCTGTTTACGTCCTTAGTCATTTCATAATATACCAAACGGTGAACCTGATATTGTGCGGTGAATCCTTTTTCGTCGCAGTCTTTTTTATGTTGATAAATCCTGCCAACTAAATCTGATGTAACTCCAATATACAGAGTGCCATTCCGATCACTTGCGAGAATATATACGTAATAATATTTATCCATACCATAATTATACATTTTTTTATAGACTGGATTCCCGCCTTCGCGGGAATGACAACGAGGACGACATATAAAAAGTGTATCTCGATCTATTAAGACAGTTGTGCTAAGATAAAACTATGAAACTAGCAATTATTCACGATTTTTTGATGACCTATGGCGGAGCTGAAAAAGTAACGCACCAGGTACACGATCTATTTCCAGATGCCCCAATTTTTACGTTAAGATACGACCCCGAAAAAATCGGGCATCGTTTTGATGATTGCGATGTGCGATCTTCATTCATCGATAAGCACTCCATGCTTAATCGTCGCGGACACACCATGGCAATGCCACTTTACCCCATGGCCATCGAATCGTTTGACTTATCTGAGTTCGATACGGTTTTATCATTTTCCAGTGCCTTTGCTCACGGCGTTATCACTCAGCCGGGAACCCGCCATATTAGCTATTACCATACTCCAACGCGCTTTTTGTGGGATTACCATTACCAATACCTAAAAGAAAAAGGATGGGACAAAGGGGTAAAAGGCGCAGTAGCTCAGCGATTTTTGCACAATTTGCGTCAATGGGATTTTTTGGCGGCGCAGCGTGGAGATGAGCTTTACGCCAACAGTGGCACGGTCAAAGATCGCGTAACCAAATTTTATCGACGAGACAGTAAGGTAATTTATCCCGGAGTGGAAGTTGATAAATACAAAATTGCCGAAAAAGTTGATGATTATTATCTGACAATTTGTCGCCTAACCCCGCCAAAACGGGTAGAGCTGGCAATTCAAGCCTGCAACGAGCTAAAACGCCCGCTACATATTATCGGCAGCGGCGAAGACAAGGAACGCTTGCAACAGATGGCTGGACCAACAATTAAATTTATGGGATTCATGACTGACGAGGAAGTGATAAATCAAGTTGAACACTGCCGTGCCATACTGTGGCCGGGAATTGATGATTTTGGCTTGGTGCCGGTGGAAGGCATGGCCGCCGGCCGTCCGGTAGTAGCATTTGATAAAGGCGGAGCCACCGAAACCGTAGTACACAACCAAACTGGCATCTTATTCCAAGATCAAAGTACAGCGGGAATGATTGATGGCATTAAACAGTTGGATAAAATCGAATCTAAACTAAACCCCAAGGCAATCAAAAGTCACGCCGAAAAATTCTCTTTGGACGAGTTTAATAATAATATTCGAAGAATTGTGGAAGAAAAATAATATAACTGTCATTTCGACCCGGGGAGATCCGCAGATCGACCGCGTCGGAGAAATCTGAGAAAGAATTCCATCCAGTTTTTTTGAGATCTCTCCACCCTCTCGACAATGCTCGAGGAGTCGAGATGACAAGTCGTCGAGTCAGATATGATAAAATGTTCCATTTTGGACATTAAAATAGACCTATTAACGCTTGACCAGATATTGGCGCAGGTGCACCGATTTGTGGACTCAAAAACCCCACATCAAATCTGCACCGTTAACACCGAATTTGTGATGGAGGCGCGCCACAACCCATTATTTAAGGCAACTCTAAATTCGGCCGATATTAGCGTAGCCGATGGTGCGGGAATTGTGTTAGCGGCAAAACTACTACATCAGCCGATTCCATCTCGCATTACTGGTGTCGATTTAACCCAGTTCATCGCTAAAATGGCAGCGGAGCAAGGATTTTCCATCTTTTTACTGGGCGGCCGAAACGGCGTTGCACAAAAAGTAGCCGATCTATGGACCACCGAACATCCAACCTTAAAAATTGCCGGGGTTTACGAAGGCTCACCAGACGATCCCGAGGTTATCCCCACCATCCTCCGTCATCAACCGTCCATTTTACTGATTGCCTGGGGCGCCCCAAAACAAGACATCTGGATTCATCAACATAAAAATGAGCTTAATGTACCGGTAATGATGGGTGTTGGTGGTACGTTTGATTATTTAGCCGGGGTAAAAAAGCGTCCGCCGCTAGCTTGGCGCAATGCCGGTTTTGAGTGGTTGTGGCGGTTAGTTCACGAACCAAAGCGTTTTAAGCGTCAACTGGCTTTGCCAAAAATGTTTATTTTGATTCTGTGGATGCGCCTGACAAATCAAAAATAGTTCTGCGAGGTTGAAAATTTGCAAAAATGAAGCCCCTTGCCGATGTTCCGGCAAAGGGCTACTAAGCGCTGAGCTGTCCGCGCAAGATCGTCCGCGCCCGATTGATACGAGACTTGACCGTTCCAATCGGGATACCCAGCTTTTGGGCGATGTCGTCGTATGACATTCCGCCGACAACGTGCATAGTGAATGGCGCGCGAAACATCTGCGGCACCACCAATAAGGCATTGTGTAGGCGATCGTCGATTACGCGGTCTTCGATTATCTGCGCCGGATCTTGAGTGAAGTCCGCTAACTGGCGTACGAGGGTGTCGTTACCTTCCCACACCTCATCCAAGCTGACCGCAATGCCTAGATACTTGCGCCGATTGTTGTTGGCGCGAATACGATCGAGTGCCACACGACGAGTGATACACGTCATCCACGCTTCTGGACTCCTTAGATTCTGCGGATTTGCCCGCCACGCCCTGAGCATCACGCATTGAGCAACATCCTCAGCGTCGTCTGGATTACCCGTAATCCGACGCGCCATTCGCATTGCGCGCCCGCGATAACACGGGTCGGAAAGCAACGGATTGAGCTCAACATCAATCGCCACGATTTTCGCTCCCCCTTCTGTGAAGTGTACTTTCAGCTAAGCTGAACATTATGATTATACCACTATTTACAAATATTTGCCATAGATATCATCATCTTTAACTGATAGTGTTTGACAAGAGTCGATACTTTTGATATACTTCTGTTAGTGGACGATGACAATCGCCCGCTTTTTTAAACGCTAATATGCGATATAATACATATATAAGAGGAGAAAAATATGGCCACAAATCCAATTGTTTCCGCCATTGCCCAGATAGCCGAAGAAAAAGGGCTATCTAAAGAGATCATTCTAGAAACTGTCGAAGCCGCCTTAGCTGCCGCTTATCGTAAAGATTTTGGACGCCCGGATCAAATTATTCGTGTTCATTTAGACCCGGAAACCGACCAAATGAAAGTCGAGCGTGTTTATAACATTGTTGCAGATGACGAAATCAAAGAGCTTGAAGCCGAAATGACGGTAGAACAAGCAAAATTGTTTACCAAAAAACCGGTTGTCGGCGAAGAGGTAATCATCCCGCTACCAACCGAAAGTGATTTTGGTCGTATTGCCGCTCAAACCGCCAAACAAGTAATCATTCAGCGCATCCGCGAAGCAGAGCGCGAGTTGCTGTATCAAGAGTTCAAAGAAAAAGAGCATATGCTACTTAACGGTTCGGTTCAGCAAATTGAGGGTGAAAATGTAGTAATCAACTTAGGCAAAATCAACGGAATTATGTTTCCGGTTGAGCAAATTCGCGGTGAGCGATATCAAGTGGGCAACCGTTTGAAAGTTTTTGTAAAAGAAGTGGTAGAAACAATGCGCGGGCCTCAGGTTTCAGTTTCTCGCGCCGACGCCGCTATTGTAGCCAAGTTATTTGAATTAGAAGTACCCGAAATTGCCGCCGGTACGGTAGAAATTCGATCTATCTCACGTGAAGCCGGAACCCGCTCAAAAGTGGCGGTAACCGCCTTGCAAGAGGGGTTAGATCCGGTTGGTTCGTGCGTTGGCCAACACGGCATTCGCGTCAAAGCAATTTTAGAGG
Source organism: Patescibacteria group bacterium (assembly GCA_041660565.1). NCBI lineage: Bacteria > Patescibacteria group bacterium. The sequence continues at coordinate 211,582 of JBAZWC010000001.1, read as the reverse complement.
AACTTGGCGAAGAAAAAATCGATATTATTTTATGGGATGAAAATCCAATACAATTTATTACCAATGCATTGTCACCAGCCAAAGTCATTAAAGTAACCCTGAACGAGAATGAGCGCAGTGCCATTGTCACTGTGCCCGAGGATCAGTTATCGTTGGCCATTGGTCGCAATGGTCAGAACGTTCGTTTGGCCAGTAAACTGACCGGATGGAATTTAGACATTAACAAAGAAGGTGATGAGCCGGTTGTTGAAGCCGTGGCTGAGGAAGCACCTAAGAAATCTGCCAAAAAAACAACCAAAGCAGAAAAACCTGCTAAAGAAGCTAAGGTTAAAAAGCCAGCGTCGAAAACTAAACCTAAGTCTAAATAGATTCGTTCTAGCTGTCATTTCGACCCAATGAGAATGTCAATTCGAATATGTTGGCCTCCGGCTCGTAGACCTACGGCTCGGAGAGAGAAATCTGAGAAAGAATTCCTTCCGGTTTTATTTAGAGATTTCTCCACCCTCGACTGGAATGTCGAGGAGTCGAAATGACAGTATCTGATAGTTAACCATTTAAAATTTGGTCTTATTCACTTAAAATTAATAATTTAAAATTTAAAATTGGCAAATATGCAAGAAGATCAATTTTCAAAATTTAGCCCCAGCACCCGCGATGTGTTAATCAAAGCGCAAGAAATCGCTATGGCAAATAATGTGCCTTTAGCCACATATCATATTATTCTTGCGCTGCTTATATTGCCGGATTCATTGGCACACGGTGTCTTAATCAATAACGGCTTAACCCTAACCAAGGCCGATGAGTACCTAAACGCGCATAAAAATGATTTAGCGGAGCAAAGCGACCCAAAGTCGATGGTCACCAAAGATCTGATTAACGTTTTGGAAAAAGCGATGCAGTTAACCGCCACCCTTGGGCATGTTGGCCTAGACACCGAGCATCTGTTGTTAGCAACGTTATCGTTTAAGGAAAACTCGGCATATAAGCTAGTCTCAGAGTGCGCTGGCAACCCAGACAACATTACCACCAACATCAATAATCTGTTTGAGGAATTAGATCGAGTAAACCGCATCAATTTTGATATGGATAACGATTTTGAATTTAATCAAAACCAGCCCGACGATCCGGTTAGCGCCAAAACCCGGAAATCTGCTAACAGCCCGGCCGCACTTTACGCCACCGACCTTACAGATCAAGCTAGAAAAGGCGAGCTAGACCCGGTTATCGGCCGCGAAATTGAAATTGACCGAGTAATTAAAATATTATCCCGCCGCACCAAAAACAATCCGGTGCTTATTGGCGAACCCGGGGTGGGGAAAACCGCTATTGTAGAGGGATTGGCACAGCGAATCGCGAATGGCGATGTGCCGTCCGCCCTCAATGGCTTTAGAGTACTTAATTTAGATTTATCGCTAATGGTGGCGGGTACGATGTATCGCGGCCAATTTGAAGAACGAATCAAAAAATTCATCAACTCTATTACCAAATTAAATGACTGCATCATTTTTATCGACGAGCTACACACCATTATTGGCGCCGGTAGCGCCGAAGGCTCGCTAGACGCTTCACAGATATTGAAACCGGCACTGGCCAAAGGTCAAATTCGGTTGATTGGCGCCACCACATTGGATGAATTTCAAAAACACATCGAAAAAGATGCGGCACTAACGCGTCGGTTTCAAACGATTATCGTGGCCGAGCCAACGCCCAAAGATACTATCAAAATTTTGCACGGGCTTAAAGCAAATTACGAAAAACATCATCAAGTCACTATTACCGACGAAGCCATTGAAGCAGCGGTTAATCTGTCCACTCGGTACATTACGGGGCGATTTTTGCCAGACAAGGCGATCGACTTGTTAGATGAAAGCGCAGCCGACGTGCGGATGCATCAGCGCCAAAAAACCAGCGTGATCAACTTAATTAAACAAAAAGATCAGTTGTCCGAAGAGAAAGATCGCGCCGTATTTGAAGAGCGATACGATGTGGCAGACCAGTTACAAAAACAGATTGTCAAAATAGACAATCAGATAAAAAATTACAATCGAGTTAGCAGTGCAAGACAACCGCTAGTAAGCGTTTCTGACATCGAAAAAACTGTGGCGCAAATCACCGACACCCCCACCTCAACTTTAGCCAAAACCGAATTAAATCAAATCAAAAATATTGAGACCATTATTGCCAAAGAGATAATCGGGCAAACCGAAGCCATTTCTGCCGTCTCAAATGCCATCAAGCGCTCGCGTACCGGCATTAGCCAGACAAACCGGCCGGTTGGTTCGTTTATCTTTCTTGGGCCAAGCGGGGTGGGCAAGACAGAGCTGGCGCGGGTGATTGCTAGACGCGTTTATGGCAAAGATGACGCGTTAGTTAAAATTGATATGTCCGAATTTATGGAAAAGCATAATGTTTCTAGGTTGATTGGGGCACCCGCCGGATATATTGGTTACGAAGAAGGCGGCAAACTAACCGAAATTATTCGACGACATCCATATAGCGTGGTTTTACTGGATGAAATTGAAAAAGCCCACCCAGATACCTTTAACATTCTATTACAAATTTTAGAGGATGGGTTTATCACCGATACCAAGGGGCGCAAGATTGATTTTCGTCATGCGATTATTATTATGACCAGCAACATCGGACTAGACGAACTAACGCATCATGCCGAAATTGGTTTTAATTCCGCAAACTCCAGCCAATCTTATGATCAACTTAAGGATAAATTGCTCAAAGAACTTAAGGTACTAATGAAACCCGAACTATTAAACCGAATAGATCAAGCAATTGTTTTTAAGCCCTTAACGCCGGAAAATATCCGCCAAATTGTAGATATCCAAGTTAATCAACTTTTAACCAGATTGAATGAGAAGGGGATTAAGCTACAAATTGACCTAACCGCCCGAAAATATCTGGCCGAAAAAGGTTTTGAGCCCAAAAACGGGGCGCGCCCAATTCGCCGCGCTATTCAAACTTTAATTGAAGATAAAATTGCCGATGGTGTGTTGATGGGAAAAATTAACCCAAACAAAACCGTCCTAATTCGTCGCACTTCAGACGAACTAGAAATGGTCATATAATATTTATATTCATTCATTGAAAAATAGTTTCCCCCGATCCAAGTTGTCCTCGGAACGGGGGATAGGGGCGGCGTCAATCGATCATCACCACCCAATCGCGCGGACCCATCAAGGCGGCGCCGAAGTCGGCTAGATAGCCGAAGGTCCACTTCCCGGCTTCTTCAGGCTGGGCAACCAACACATGCAAGTAACCCTGCTCATCTCCCCACACCTCCCTCAGGAAGAAGAGATGCTTAGCCTGCTGCCATTCAACCGGAATCCGGGACTCTGGGCATTCCAGAAGCCAGGCGGCATGCGCCGAGCCCGCACAGTGGCTCGTCTTACAATTGAGACTCATCCTGTACAGAACGTCCTTGCCGCACATTGCCGGCTCATCAGAAGCACTAGTCACCGCCAGGTACAAGCGACATATGCTCTTATCACTGTGCTGTACGATGTCAGCCCACCCGGAAACCGGTGGGATAGTCACCGCTTCTGGAACCGGCATTTTGACCGTTTCCTGAAACCTCATTTCCGTTATATCCTCCCCCCAGCGTGTGATAACGCAAGAACATTCTACCCCGATAATATATTTATGTCAATATTTTTTTATAAGCCGCAAAAACGTTTCGCGCAAAGGGCGCTGACGATACAATTTTGCGCGCAACACCCCCTCCTCTTGACAAAAAAATGCTAACTGCTACACTTTGGCTCAGTTAGTAACTGAATACATCGAGGGGCAATGCGTATAAATAGTAATGAAATAGTCGAACCACCGTTCAAGTACCGTAATCCAAAAGGATTAAGCGATATTTTACCGGATTCACAGCGCTATTGGCAACTAAGTATCTCCATTCTTGATCATTTATCTCAGTCGTTTGGCTATCACCGCGTCATCACCCCACCAATCGAATCAAAATCATTGTACGACCTAGCGTTCTCCAAAGACTGGCAAAATCAACTTATTGATGCTCAGATGATCAGCAACGACGAACATTATGTTTTGCGCGCTCATCCACGCGTCAGTTTAATGCGCAGCTACAAAGAAAACGGCTTTTTACACTGGCCGCCGCCGGTCCACCTGGCTTATCAAGTAAATACGATGCGAAAGCTAGACGACGCATTTGTCGAAAATTATTATTACTGTTTTGATGTCATCGGCGCCAAAGATGCTACCACCAACGCCACGCTCCTAATGTTATTACAAAAGCTGGCGTGCGATCTAAAGCTCAAAAAACCGGTAATTATGCTGCACAGCAACGGATGCGCCAAATGCCGGCCCAATTTTGATCTGTTATTCAAATCGCAAGTCCACCCACACATCAGCGATCTGTGCCCAAGATGCAAAGAAAATCCAACCGTTCAAAATATCTCAAATTGCGAGTTAGACAGCAAAGCGGAATGGCTAGTCAAAATGCCACAATTACTGGATAATTTGTGCTTAAGTTGCCACAATCAGCTTACCGGCGTACTGGAAACCTGCGATATTCTGGGCATCAATTATGATGTCAATCCGAACCTTTACACTGCCGATGAAGAGGCGGAGCAAACCATTTTTGGCTTAAAAGTAGGGGATGAAGCGGTGCCGTCGGTAATCGGATTTCACTATGATAACTTTGCCTCGCAACTTGCCGAACAACCGCTAACGGCCATTGGGCTTAGTTTTAATCTGCAACAATTCAGCCAGTTTTTGGAAAATGCCCACGCTAGTTTACCTGATACCGAGGGTATTCAGGTGTTTATTGCCCAGCTTGGCGAGCAAGCCAAATCAAGATCAATCCCCCTGTTACAACAATTGTACAATGCCGGTTTTTCGGCCACTACCGCCACCGAAAGCGATAGCATTTCACAGCAACTGCAAATTGCTGAAAGACTGCGTGCCCGCATTACTTTAATCATTGGGCAGAAAGAGGCAATCAACGGCCACATTATTATGCGAGATATGGTTTCGGGCTTGCAAGATAATATCTACATCGACGAGCTCTTACCGGTACTGCAAGAACGCCTATCTGCTTGATTATGACACGTGCCACGACCTCCGTAGGGGCGGACCCATGTGTCCGCCCGCTAGATTTGGACTCGAGTCCGGAATCTATATAAAAAGAACCCCCACCACCCAGTCCGGACAGTAGGGGATCAGGTCTCTTCGGACGCGTGTATGCGTCCTTTTTCGTACATGCCACGTAGTTGTGGCGGCAACTCGCCGTAGATGCGAATGACGTATCCCTTGATGCCTCTACGCGATCGACGTGCATGATCGCGCACTTCGTCATCATCACTGCAACTGTCCTGACCAGCGCGGTACATAGCGCTACGAAAGCGCTTTAGTGTGTCGGCGGGCAGAACTAGTTGGCCATTAATGATGTTCAGCCCTGGCAGGCGCAGTGGCCGGTTAAAGTTGTTGGCACTGCGTAGTAGTTGCGTTTTGTCATCATTCAGTGGGAAACCATCGTCATCAACAATACGCAAGATTGCGTTGATCAACTTTTGCCCCACTGAAGGTCCTGGCATCGAAAAGGTCAGGTTGTCGGCGTAGCGTGTGTACACTCCGCCCACGTTTTTGGCAAGTTTCAGCAGCATTGTGTCCATTCGACAACACATTGCATTGAAAATCGCCGGCGACGTTGGTGCGCCTTGTGGCAGAATCCCGTCATCATCGTCCACATAACTGATAAACGGCAACAGTGCCTGCCAAGTGTCCAGATGCAAACCCAGTTTTAGTCCTGTGGTCTTCCTAGGCGATTCACGATACGCCATCCAACCAAGCCAGACGTTACCAAATGCGTCCGCCAAGTCTAGACCAAGCATGGAGTGAGACTGAAGATGGGGTAGAGCATTAGTAATGATGTCTCTACCACCTACGAATCCGTGTGCCGCACTCGAAATCCTTAGGTCACACAGCACGTGGCGAAGAATCTGGCGTTGAACGGATTTCAGTGGTTCAAGCGGCGACAGGATCACCCGATATCCACCGTTTTTCTTCGGCATTTGCCACTGGTGGTAAAACTGGCTACTCGGCTTAACAACTACACTGGCCAAGTAACCTCGCCACTCCCGCGGTAATTCACAGCGGCGAATCAGCCAATCAGCCGCTTCGGTTGGTCGTAAGCCATAGCTCAACTCCAGATCACCACCTTTCGATGTAAGGTACAAGGGGCGAGAGAACGTCCTCGCCCCTTCGATCACCCCCGACTACTTAGGATTCAAGACTCAACGGCATGCTTGAACTCAGTTGATGCCATGACACTACCCACCAGAAACTGGTAGGCGCCAACTCTTCCACCGCGCGAAAACGCGGCTTCAGCAACGGTTGGCTAAACTAGCCGAGGATGGCAAAACTATACCATAATTTTATTTAATTAAAAATGATTTTGCATAAATTTTATGCTAGTATTGCCATAATGACACCAAAACAGAAATTGATTATTATTTTAGACAACGTGCGGTCGATGTATAACGTCGGGGCGATTTTTAGACTGGCCGCTGGATTAAACGTCGACGAGTTGTACCTATGCGGCATGACTGCAACTCCTCCACGCGCCGAAATACACAAAACTGCTCTGGGCGGTGAAACCAAAGTTAAGTGGACATATTTTGACAATACGTCTAACGCCATCAAGCAATGCCAGGATAATGGATACGAAATCGTGTCGCTAGAGATAACGTCTGACGCGATCCCATTAGCCGACTTTTCCCCAGGACCAAAAACCGCCCTAATTGTTGGCCACGAAGTCGATGGGGTTGATCGCTTTGCACTAGCCGAATCGACCAAGCATATTTTTATTCCAATGCACCGCGATGTGAACTCACTTAACGTCTCCACCGCTTGCGCAATTGCGGTTTGGTGTATAATAAATAAAAAAGGATAATAGATGAGCGAACAAGAACTAATGCATCACGAAGATGCCCCGGTTTCCGAGCTATGGACCGATCTTAACGCAAAATGGCAATCAATAAACCAACAGGTTGAACTCTGGAAAATGCAAGCACCATCGGTAAAGCTTGTAAGCCAAGAAATTGTCGAGAAAATTAAAGCAATCGAGGCCGAATTGCAAGCACCAGGCAGTGATAACCCTCAAATTGATCACGGGGAATCTGCCTATACGACAGCATTGAAAGATGAACTATCATCATTAGGTGCGCATCTGTTTGAAATGAAAACTAGATTAGAATATTTTTCTGACTTAGAGAACCAACTAGTCGTTATCCGAGATCAGGTTGAGGCGCTTTTATCCAGCGAACAATTAGTAAAATTGAGTGATTTTGAAAACGTTGATCACGAACAAGGGATTCAAAAAGAATAGTCAAATTGTACTCCATTCTCTCTCTGAGTCTATCGGCTCGTAGAGCCGGAGACCATCATCTATCTTCCGGCTATTGACACTACGGATTATGTTCGGTTATGCTGGATGTAGAATCGGGAGGACAAATGGATCCATTAACCAAACGACAAAAACAAACCTTGGACTATATTGAGCAATTCATCGGAGAGAACGGCTACGCGCCTAGCTACCGCGAAATCGCCGATTATTTTAAGTTGTCTAGCGTTGCCACCGTGGCCGAGCACATCGACAGTTTAACTAATAAAGGATATCTAAACCGCGAAGCCAACGAAGCACGCTCACTACAGCTAACCCCAACTTGGGACGAACAAAGCTTTTCGGCTCCTTTAATGGGCATCATTGCCGCCGGTGCACCCATCCAAGCCGTTCGAACCCATGAGACTATTGATATCCCACGCGATATGATGGGGCCAAAAGTGTTCGCACTACGAGTTAAAGGTAATTCAATGATCGAAGACGGCATTTTTGATGGTGATTATGTCATTATTGAGCAAACCACAGTGGCTAAAAATGGCGATATTGTGGTGGCGTTAATTGATCGCGAAAACGTTACGCTTAAACGATTTTATCAAGAGAAAACGCACATCCGCCTGCAGCCAGCCAACAAAACCATGAAACCAATTCTAACCAAAAACGTCACCGTGCAAGGAAAAGTTAAAGGCGTAATCCGGAAATTCTAATCTGTCATTCCGGACTTGATCCGGAATCTATATAAAACAAACAACCCCGAGCGCACTTCGGGACAGACTATATACAAATTTCCTCATACAGATCTTTCCAGTCTGGGTTTTTACTTTTAATAAGTTGGATTTTCCATGATCTATGCCAGTTTTTGATTTGTTTCTCTCTGGCAATAGCGCTATTCACATCCTCGGTCATTTCATAATAAACAAGAAGGCAAATTCCATATTTTGTCGTAAAGCCTTTTTGGCTGTATTTGTTTTTATGTACATATACTCTTTTTATCAGGTCGTTTGTTACTCCAGTATATAAAGTACCATTTTTGCAACTAGCTAGAATATAAACATAATAATACTTGCTCATACAGCATTAATTATACATTTTTTTATATAGATTCCGGATCAAGTCCGGAATGACAAGGACAAAACGTCTTACGTCAAATCTAAAATGACAGAACTTGATACCTGATCTTATCCCCTTGCATTAATACTGATAATCTATGACAATATAAATAGAGAAGGGGATTAAAATATGGCCAAATTTTTTGACTTAAACAAAAAGAACGAACCGGATAGTGCAGACGAGAAGACTGCCAAGACTGTCGACTCTTCTGAAAAACATATAGACACAGAATCAGAAAAAGTGGAGAACGTTGCCATTGAACACGGCGCAGCGTTTACAGATGCTCCGTCTGAACCTGAAAACGATAAGGCAGAACCCAAGGAAGACAAACCGGAACACAGCCAATCAGTTGCTGTTAAACCTGAAATTGATGAAGATGAGCCCAAGGCACCAACTATCCCACGGGCTACCGCCGAAATGGCTCCGGCACAAAAAATTCCACCAGCTCAATCAATTATGCCGCCGGTAATAAAATCATCAAAGAAACAGAAATGGATTACCGCATTTTTGTCAATTATCTTGATTTCGCTTTTAGCGTTATTAGTTTCTCAAGCTGTCATTTTTTATAACAACAGCCAAACTACTACCACCGCCTCACCTTCAACCACTACCAGCGCAACTCCAACCGCAACGGGAACAGCAACCCCGTCTATCTCGCCAAGCACCACCACTACCGCCACGCCCTCGTCCACTGCGTTAACCAAAGCATCTGTTACAGTTAAGGTGCTTAACGGTGGGGGAGTCACTGGGGCTGCCACAAAGGCATCCACGGTCATTACAGCCGCCGGTTTCACCGTTTCAAGCACTGCGAATGCGAAATCGTATTCATACACCACTTCTTACGTTTATTACAAAAACGCAAACGAAAAAGACCTCGCTACCGAATTAGCTGCCGCGTTAACCGGTTATTCTGTCACCGCCAAAGTAGATGCCACTATGGCCACATCTGACACCGAACTAGTAGTGGTTATTGGAAAAAAATAATCCTCTCCGCCAATCAGTCCAATTATCCAATTAGGACTCAGTTTTGCTAGTTATCACAAATATTATATTAACTTTACAATTTTCTGAGGGGAAAGATGCAACTTAAGCGTAGCCCGTTTATCGCTATTATAATAACGATCATTATTGTTTTATCGGTTGGCACGTTATATTTATATATGGTCAATCATACCAATCTCTTAAAATCGTCAAACAAAACATTTTATTTATTCAGACCCAAGATCACCGCCACACCAACCCCGGTTCCATTAACCGCTTCAAAATTAGATGGCACAATGGTTACCCAAGAGCTTTCGGATCGGCATCCGCTGGGAGTGATGATTGAAAACCACACAGAGGCGCGCCCTCAATTTGGCCTCAGCACCGCCAGTTTCGTGTACGAGGCGATCGCAGAGGGCGGAATTACCCGATATTTAGCCATATACGGTCCAAATGACGCGCCAAAAGTTGGCCCCATTAGGAGCGCCCGAACCTACTACGTTGATTGGTGTAATGAATATGATTGTTATTACGCTCACGTTGGCGGAAACTACGACGCGTTAAAAGAAAAAATCCCTGCCGACAAAGTTAAAGATCTGGATCAGTTTGCGAATTCCGGATCGTACTATCGTGCACGGCGAGGTAGTGAGGCCACGGAGCACACAATGTATTCATCAACCGACAAACTTTACAAACTGGCTAGTTTAAAAACATGGTTTACACCACTAAGAGAAACATACGACATCTATTCATTTTTTAGCGCGGCGCCATCGCCACCGGTTACCGCTACCACGTTTATTAAAATTAATTTTTCTTTCCCGCAATATGACGTACGATGGGATTATAATAAAACCGACAACACCTACTTACGCAACCTTGCAGCAGCTCCGGACGTTGACGCCAACAACAACCGCCAAATTTCGGCCAAAAACGTGATCATTCAAAATATTTCTCGAAGCTCTGTGGCTACGGCCATCAACGAAAATGGCTGGTCCATGCCCACGGTTGGTTCGGGAAGCGCTACAATCTATCAAGGTGGGGTAAAAATTGACGGCACATGGTCGAAAAGTAGCAAATACGACCGCACCCAATTTTTTGGTGCTGATGGTAAATTAATCACACTTTACGCCGGCGAAACTTGGATTGAAGTGGTAAACCCCGGCAGTACCGTAACGAGCGGATAGATCAATCCAATTTAACCAATTTCGAATCAAACACGTGTAAAGGAAAACATTTATGAAAATTAAAGAAATCGTTGGAAGACAAATTTTGGATTCACGCGGCAACCCAACTGTTGAAGCAGACGTTATTTTAGAGGACGGATCATTCGGGCGCGCCGCCGTGCCATCCGGGGCGTCAACCGGTGCACACGAAGCGCTCGAACTTAGAGACGGAGATAAATCTGTCTATAACGGCTTGGGCGTACTCAAAGCAGTTGAGAATATCAACACCATCATCAAACCAGATTTAATCGGGCTAGATGTAGAAGATCAGCGCGCCCTAGATCAACGAATGATTGCGCTTGACGGCACACCAAATAAGGCTAAGCTTGGCGCAAATGCCATACTAGCGGTTTCGATGAGTTTGGTTAAATCGGCCGCTGTGTCTCAGCATCAACCGCTCTATCGCTACCTAGGTGGTTCAGGGGTGAATCAGCTTCCGGTACCGTTAATGAATGTAATAAACGGGGGGCTGCACGCCAACAATTCCACCGATTTTCAAGAATTTATGATCGCCCCCATTGGCGCTGAGTCGTTTAAAGTGGCACTGCAAATGGGGCTAGAAGTTTACTACACCTTAAAGGATCTGTTAAAGGCTAAAGGCGTACCCACCAATGTGGGGGACGAAGGCGGCTTTGCCATCTCTAACTCAACCAACGATGAGGCACTGGCGATATTAGTTGAAGCAATTGAAAAATCCAGATATCGTCCCGGCGAAGATATCAAAATTGCCTTAGATATTGCCTCGGACGAATTCTTTAAAGATGGAAAATATGTGTTAAAAAACGATAAAGTTGAATTGGATTCAGCCGGAATGCAAGCGAAAGTGGTTGATTTGGTAAATAATCATCCTATTTTCTCAGTTGAAGATCCGCTTTCAGAAGATGATTGGACCGGATACACCGCGCTATCATCTCAGATTGGTGAAAAAGTGCAGATTGTTGGCGACGATTTGTACGCCACCAATTTGGACAGGCTCAAAAAAGGGGCTAGCGAAAAATGCACCAACGCTATCTTAATCAAACTTAATCAAATAGGAACGGTTTCTGAAACCGTAGATTGTATCAATTTTGCCAAACAAAACGGAATGGCCGCCATCGTCTCACACAGATCCGGCGAAACCACCGATACCTTTATTGCCGATTTAGCGGTGGCAATGGGAACGGGGCAGATTAAAACCGGATCACCTGTCAGAGGCGAGAGAACGGCGAAATACAATCAATTACTACGCATTGAAGAAGACCTGGGCCCAATGGCAAGGTACGCAGGGCTAGGTTAAATACTATTCATTACTCCAAGCACTTTGTTCACGTATGAAGTAGAGTGGTTGTAATTGTAAAAAGCACCATTCCAACTACCGGTATTGATGTAACTGGCAGCCAATAAATTACCGGCGGCAAAAATTGAGTCTCGCCCCGAAGTAATATCGCTTCCGGCACCACTGTTTTTGCAATAATATCTAAAAGTCGACGGCATGAACTGCATCGGACCGGTAGCCCCAGCATAAGATCGTTTTGAAGTATCCCAAGACTTACCAGATTCAACTTGGTGAACAGCTTCAAGAGCTTTGGCCAAACCGGCAATACCATGACGACTCTCAACTTCTTGGTACATTAAACGTAATTCAGTTAAAGAGGGAGCAGGAGTAGATACAGTTTTTGATACTGCAACTTGAGCCACAATCTGTCTCTTCTGAACATAATCGTTACTGTTTCCAGATACAATTTTAATTGAATTGGCGCCATCAAACACCATCGCTTTTTTCGAAAGTGATAGTTCACTTGACGCTACTGAAGTATCATTATTGTGAGCCGAAACCGGCACAATAGAGATAGCTGAGGTCATAAATGACATCTGTACTACCATACCTAAGACAGCTAATTTCTTAGCGTTACGTTTTTTAATTCTCTTGGTAATCCGAGATAATTTTCGAATTGATTTGTGAGTAGAAACCGCTTTCACTCTCCCCCAAATATGGGTTAAAGTCATTTGGTTAAACTCGCTTTCTGTTCTACAATGTACATTTCTTTGTCATTCCGGGCTCGACCCGGAATCTATGCCTAAAAGATACAAAAAAATGCTCTCACATCGAGAACACACCATTGTAGCATATATTTTCGAATTTGTCAACCCAAATTGAAGGATTTTTCTGATATTTCATCTGATGGGGTTATTAGTTAAAAGTCGGATAGGATAGTATCTATTTATGTAAATTCTGCTACAATATCCTCAGCACCAAACAAAATACTCGCCAGATCAACGACAGGGGGGTGACGCGAATGACTCACGTTACTGATATCGACGAGGCCATCGAGATCCTTAGTGGCGAAATGGTTGTAACCGCGCAACAAGCACGGCAAGCTTTAGGGGAGGAGGATTTCGGGCGTTCTATCGACCTTCTTCTTTTCTCTGCTGACACACTGCGGCAATGCGCCGGACAAAACCAGCAGAACGAAGCGGATTGGCGGTTGATGTTCGATCCAGGCATTTCCCTTGCAGCCATGCGACAGCTCTTCGGAACTAATGGGGCAAAGCGAGAGCCACACTTCTACCGAAACAGATGGTGGCTGAAGCCGGGGAATGAATGGGCATGTTCATCGCGAAGTCCGCGATATCACTTGCTCAACTTTGCCCGGAATCACACCAGGAATAGGTGGGGAGATCAACCTGAACGTTGCGCCAAGGGTGTTGTGCGAGCAAACGAAGCTGTTGTCACAGCAGTTTGTTTCGCCAACTGCATTGTGCACAATGACGAGCGGCTACTCGGCGAGTGGTATCACTGGGGTTGGCATGGGGTTTCCAAGGATAAGCACGTTGCGGTTGGAGGGTTCGACCGCTACGGATTCTATGTCTGGTTCAACGCGGATACCAACCCGACATTCGATGTCGGAATGGTGGAAGAACTTGCCCAAGATCAATAGCTGTTCAGAAGAACAACACGCTAACCGCACCCGGAAGATTCATCTCGGGTGCGTTCCTATATATTTATCATCACGGAATAAACAGACTGACCCCAAGTTTGACTACCGGTGCCGGTATAGCTTGGGCCAATCTGAAAAGGCGAAAACACACCAAACTGTATGAAATGATCATACAAAAACTGAGCTTCGGCCATATATCCATCCGACCAAGTAAGGTAGCGATTTGTCGGGCCAAGCCCAAACGGATTATGCGAACCACTTGGCATATGTATTCCATACGTTGACTCGGCACCTGCTACGCCAATTATTAAGCGCGGATCGATCTGATATTTTGATGCAATTTGCAGCAAATCTTCAATTGATGACATCGGCGAACCCTGATGGTCTAAATAATTGCTGATCCGGCCAAACATCTGATCGTAATTAAGCGATTCAATATCTAATCCTGATTTTTCATCATATTGCTTCCACACATTAGCCATATTTGATTTTTCGTTGTTCAGATTTTGCTGATACAAACTCAACCCAGGCATAATTAGTGGCTTCGCTGGCACAATTTGCAATACGGTAGGCGATTTGGTTATTACTAATTCCGGTGTTGACGGTTTAATGATGGAGCCATTTGCTAATACGCCAGAGTAGGGCAACGTGACCAATACCAAAACCAGACCCATTACCTTTGTGGTAGATTTGAGCCTAAATAATTCATAATTATATAATTTTTGAAAATGAAGGCGATACTTCGCCAGCGAGCCCCTCCTTAGGGGGCAAAAGTGCATGACCGCTCTCTTCCTGCTCTAAAAAAATCTCTTTTTCTAGAGACAGTAAGTATCATAGCCTCGACTCAGATATATGTCAAGCTACCAATTATTCCGGTTGGACCAATTTGACCATTAGGAAAATGAAAATTTAGTGCTTTTATGATTTGTTGATATAATCAATTTACAAGGAGTAAATATGCCTGATCAAACTGAAAACTGTGTTTTTTGTAATATCATTAGCGGGAAGAATCCTGCCCAAATTGAATATCAAGACACAGCTATTATTGCCTTTACGGATATCGAGCCCGCCGCACCATTTCATCTATTGGTAGTACCAAAAAAACATATCGGTTCTATTGACCAGGTGCAATCAACAGATCAAGAGATACTGGGCAAATTAGTAATTACCGCTAAAGAAATTGCCCACCGTAGCAATTTAGATGAAGAAGGATATCGAATTGTGATCAATAACGGTCACAATGGGGGACAAAAAGTGGAACATCTACATTTGCATTTATTGGCTGGAACAGAGTTAGGGCCAATGACCTCGGCCAAACCAAACCCAATTAGCCAGTTTGGATGAACCTCCCTTGTCATTCCAGGCAAGACCTAAGAATCTATATGAAAATACCTTGACCACGAAACGATAGTATGATATAATACTATCGTTTTCGTATCTTAACATTTTTTGGTCGTGGCTTTTAGTTCATTTAGGTGGATTGAAAGCTACGACTAACATTCCGTGGCGGAAAAGAGGTGAGTTAAGTGCCAGTATCTCAGATTGATGTGACCGCGGTGTCGGAAGGAAACACGCTGCTCGCCACAGAATTGGCCAAAACCATCGACGAGCTCGGAATCGAAGATGTGGCAGTGTTTCTAACTGCCGAACCTGCCAGAGGCGATGAGCTTTGGGATAGGTTTACTGGTTTCCAGTTCGCTTTCTGGCCATCAGAAGAGGCGTTGGATGCGGGCGCCTTGACGCCGTCGTTCTCCAGCTACGTCCGCCACATTCTCATGACTCGAGTTGAAGGGCAAGAATACCTGAATATGAGAATGAGGGGGAGTGGGAGCTAGGGAAGCATATTAGCACCCAGTAGAAAGAGGAAACAGGTGCCAGAAAACGTACGATCGTCATACGGATTCGGTTACGACGAAACCACGGGACAGCTTGTGGTCAGATCGTGGATGGCCATAGATGGGAGTGCAACTCAGTGCCAGGTTACTCTGCCTGAGTTCCTATCTACCAGCCTCAGGGAGTCAAGGCAAGCCCATCCGCGCCGGTTCAATCGATGCGCTGCAGATGTGGCGGCTCTGCTATTGGCCGCACAGTCACTTGCGACCAGGATAGGGTTACTCACCAGATATGCAAACGACCATCCGCGGAACGCGTCTCTGTCACATCAGGTGGTAGAGTATATTCTGGATGAGCTGAGTGACCTGGAACGTGATGCGGACAGGATGATTGCCGCCACCATCCCAGACATGCTCGAGGAGAGTTTGTGACAACGGGCGTTTCGCGAGCTCGCGGCAACCATCAACGAAAAGAGGTGAAGCAACTGTGAAGCGAAGAGATCGTGTCCGACCCACGGCCATCCCAGACAGCGAGTTGGGCCCGGCTGAGAAGGAATTCTGCCTCACTAGGCTCCGACGGCTCGTTACCGGTGAAGCCAAAGGAACCTTGACGACACTCGATTCAATACGCGGGTATCTTCTCGTAAGACCGGGTGACACAACAACCATTGCACAGACGGTGTGGTTTGGGATTTACGAAAACCCACACCCCAATGGCTACCCCAACGGATTCGTCAAGTGTCTTGAGTGCGATGGTCGTATCAGTTTTACCGCTGCACACGTTTCCGTTGTCGCGTACTACCCTGACGACACTCGAGTCCGACCTATCGCCAACTTCTGCACCTGCGACTGCATGGTCGCGTGGGCAAGGCGTACCTGATCGCACTGGGCGTCTCGCGAGTAATCGCGGGGCGCCTCATTTTTATATCGGAGGGTGGAGGATAGAGGATGGAAACAAAGATAGTTCTCGTCGTTTCACTCCTCGAACAAGAAAATAATCCATCATCCATCCTCAATTCTCCATCATCTGATACGCTGGACATAGTCCTGCGGATCTGTTATTATTACATTATAAATTCGAAGGTGAGGTGAATTTTAATTCATGACCGAAGTTCGTAAAAAAGAACACGAAAGATTTGATGTGCTCCTACGCCGCTTTAATCGCGATATCCAGCAAAGCGGTCTTTTATCGATCGTAAAAAAGAAACGTTACTTTGCCGAAGAGCCTAGCCGCGGTCAACGCCGTATGTCGGCTATCCGCAAGGCGGAACGCAAAGCGATCAAGAGAGGATACTAAAATGGCCACTCTAACCGATCAAATTAATACAAAATTAACTGAAGCTATGAAGTCTCAGAATGCTTTTGAGTTGAATACTTTACGCATGCTTAAAAGTGCACTAATGAACGCGTCGCTAGTGGGGACAAACCATCAGTTAGATGCTGCTGCCGAGATTGCAGTGGTACAAACCGAAGTTAAAAAACGCAAACAATCTATTGAGATGTATCACCAAGGCAATCGCCCGGAATTGGCCGAAAAAGAGCAAAAGGAAATTGATTTTTTGATGCAATTTTTGCCTGCCCAAATGTCTGAAGACGAAGTAAAGGCAATTGTCGCCAAAGCCATTGCATCAACCGGCGCGGTGGGCAAACAAGATATGTCAAAAGTGATGGGCGCGGTGATGCCACAATTAAAAGGAAAAGCGGATGGGGGAATGGTTAGCGCTATTGTTAACCAGCTCTTGTCTTAGTATATGCGTAATGATTTATCAATTAGTGTAGAAATATCTAATTCCACCCATTACACGCCCAATGAGCTAGAAATTAAGCAGTTGATTTTTGATTTTCTTAATGATCTATCGATTTCTGGAAACGTTATCGTTGAAATCAATTTTGTCGGCACAATGCGTATGCGTACTCTAAACAAGAAGCATCGCCATGTGGATAAAGTAACCGACGTGCTCAGTTTTCCCATATTTTCAAATTTGGCAGAGATAAAACGCCAAACATCGCCATACATAATCGGCTCGATTTCTATTTGCCCTAGCTTTTGTTTCGCTAAAAATGAGAGTATGATAGATATGACGCTACACGGATTAATTCATTTGATAGGATATGACCATGAAAGAACCGGTGAATGGGATAGATGGCAAGACATTGTTAAAGAGTTTTGGCTACGCCATCAAAGGGGTTAAACATCTTTTACGCACTGAACAAAACGCTCGTATTCATTTAACAGCAGCAGTTTTGGCATTCTTCTTATCCGTGGCTTTTCACATCACCAGGGTTGAGGCGATGATTATTTTTATCGCTGTGACTATGGTTTTTGCTTTAGAAATTATTAATACCGCAATCGAGAAAATTCTCGATTTTTTGCATCCGGATAGCCATTCCGTTATCGGTGAGGTTAAAGACGCGCTTGCCGGGGCCGTACTAATTGCTGCCTTTATTGCCGCTGTGGTGGCCGTGCTCATCTTTTACCCATACGTTAAAGAGCTGTTTGAAACATTGATGTACTAACACCAAAAGCACTAAGCACGAATATCGAAGCACGAAATAAGCACCGAAATCTTAAATCACAATTTTTATTTTTTAGATTTTGAATTTAGGATTTGTTTCGTGTTTCTAATTTCGAATTATATTAATGTTTGGCGCATCATGATATTTGGCATTTGGTCATCTTTTCTATTATAATGAATATATAATTGATGGAGGACAGTATCGCTACAGCCAAGCGTACTATTATTGCTGGTTTAGATGTTGGAAGCACCAAAATTGCAACGTGCGTCGGACAATTCCAAGACGGTATCGTTGATATTATTGGTTTAGGTTATTCGCCTTCATCCGGCACTCGCAAAGGGATGGTAGTTGATATCGAAGAAACAGTCAGCTCCATTTCACAAGCGCTGGAAGAAGCCGAGCAGATGTGCGGCGCGCCAATAACCACCGCCGTAATTGGCATCACCGGCCCTCATATTCAATCCACAATTTCAAAAGGCGTCATTGCTATTTCTAGGGCAGACGGCGAAATTTCTGAGCACGATGTGGATCGGGTGATTCAAGCCGCCAAAGTACTGCCAAACACCCCGAATCGCGACATTTTGCATATTATCCCCAGACAGTTCACTGTTGATAGCGCAGATGGCGTTAGTGATCCGGTAGGGATGAGTGGAATTAGATTGGAAACCGAAGCGGTGATCATTTCTTGCGCCACAATGGCAATTAAGAATTTGACCAAATGCGTTTTTCAATCTGGCATCGATATTCAAGAGATTGTTTATTCGCCGCTTGCTACTGCCAAAGCATTGATCACTAAAAAACAGTCCGAACTTGGAGTGGTTTTACTCGACATCGGCGCCCAAACCACCACCTTGACCATTTTTGAAGAAGGGGATGTGCTGCACACCGCCGCCATTCCATTGGGCTCGAATAACATTACTAACGACATCGCAATCGGTTTACGCACATCAATTGATACCGCAGAGAAAATCAAAATTAGTCACGGCGCGGCGAAAGCAGATCAATACAACGACAAAGATCAGCTAGATCTAAGTACACTGAGCGATTATGACAACGAGACTGTTAGCCTAAAATACGTTTCCGAAATTATCGAAGCCAGACTAAACGAGATATTGCTAATGGTGCGCGATGAATTAAGAAACGTCGGACGTGACGGTTTATTACCCGCCGGGGTAGTGCTAACCGGTGGCGGTTGTCAGATTAGCGGACTGACTGATTTGGTTAAAGAAACGCTCCGTTTGCCTGCCAGTATTGGTCGGCCACAGCTTCCATTATCGGGGATGGTTGACAAATTGAATGATCCTCTCTATTCTACCAGTGTTGGACTAATGATGTGGAATGTGGATAACCATACTTCACTCAAACCCAACAATCGGGCAGATTTTACTAAGGTTGGAGCCGTGGTAGATAAAGCCCGAGGGTTTTTCAAACAATTTATACCCTAAATATAAGGCTTAATTTTGCTAGATTCGGGTGATCTAGCTTAAGCTGGCATTAAGGCGCAAGGATACGGTGGGGCGTTTTCCTAGATTTGCCGAATCGGCCACAAAGGAGACGCAATGGAAAAACGAGAGTCAGATAATTTCGCGGTCATAAAGGTAGTGGGTGTTGGTGGATCAGGGGGGTCGGCCATAAATCGAATGATAAACTCAAAACTTCGTAGTATTGAGTTTGTTTGTATTAATACAGACGCGCAAGCCCTTGGGCACAGTGACGCCAGTATTAAAATTCAAATTGGCAAAGACTCTACACGAGGTCTTGGCTCCGGTGCAGACCCAGAGGTTGGTCGCCGAGCGATCGAAGAAAACAAAGACGAGATTTATGAAGCCCTAAAAGGGGCCGATATGGTATTTGTTACCTACGGCGCCGGTGGCGGAACCGGAACGGGAGCCGCGCCAATCGTTGCCAGCATCGCTAGAGAGTTAGGCGCGTTAACCGTTGGTGTTGTAACCAAGCCATTTAGCTTTGAAGGCCAACGCCGCCGTAAAATCGCCGAAGCGGGCATCGACGAGCTAAAAGGCAATGTGGACACGCTTATCACCATCCCAAATGACCGTTTGCTACAAGTCATCGACAAAAAGACCTCACTGTCAGACGCATTTGGCATTGTAGATGATGTGCTACGCCAAGGTGTGCAGGGTATTTCCGATTTAATTACGCTTCATGGCATTATTAACGTTGACTTTGCCGATGTTCGCGCCATTATGTCCGATGCCGGGTCTGCTTTGATGGGTATTGGGCGTGGATCGGGTGATAATCGTGCTATCGAGGCTGCTCGAGCCGCAATCGAAAGCCCACTTTTGGAGCTATCTATTGATGGCGCCAAAGGTATTCTGTTTAACATTACCGGCGGCCCTGACCTCGGAATGTATGAAATAGATGAAGCCGCTAAGGCCATTACCGAAGCCGCCGACCCAGACGCAAATATTATCTTTGGCGCAATAATTGATGACGCCATGTCCGGTGAAGTTAAAATCACCGTTATTGCCACCGGTTTTGAAGGCGAACTTCCGCGTCCGGTGAAAAAACCAGGCTTGGGCGGCACCTCTCAAATCCCAATGCAACCAAACCGATCAACTTTAGGCAATTATAACCAACAGCCTCAAGCCCAAAGAGAACCAACCCCGTTAACCGAGGCCATGGATCGTTTCGGATTACACCAAGGCGCATCGGAAACGCCCACCGAAACCCCAACCGATTCTACTAACGACCAAGACAATGACCAGCTAGACGTACCTGCATTCATCCGTCGAAAACTCAAATAATAATGGCCAGTCCGATCAATATCTTAACTCAACCAGAAGCTTTAAAATCGACTATCACTGAAGCCGATAGTGATAACGAGCGCTTATTTGTTGACGATGAGATAAAAAAACCGATTGACGTTGCCGAAACTGACCAAAAAGCGATTATTCATACTTTTGATATTTCAGGGTGGCAAGGAAAATTAATTGTCGGATTATCAGAAAATATCATACCATATATGATATTTATTGATCTTGATTCTGCTAATTTTGTCGAAATTCGATTTATTAATTTGTGGTGTCAAACCGTATCTGAACTATTGCAAAATAACATCACATTACTGCCAAGTACATCAATGACCATTGACGATCGCGACCCCCAAAATCTAACTAATTATGTTCTAAACTATCTAACAGCCAAGTTTGATAAATCCAAATCAACTAAAATCGACTCCTTAAGCAAATCAGACGAAGTAATTGCATCAACCTAACAAAATAAGGTATCATTACAACGTACGAAAAAAATAACAAGGAGAGAATATGCCCGAAGCAACCCAGCACGTAGTCGTAGTCACCGACGACACTTTTGACCAAATTGTTCTCAAAAGTAAATTCCCCGTAGTAGTTGACTGCTGGGCCACCTGGTGCCAACCTTGTCGAGTATTATCGCCAATTATCGATGCGTTAGCGGCAGAATACGCCGGTAAAATTAAAGTTTGTAAATTAGACGTAGATGATAATAATAAAATGGCCGAAAAATTTGGCGTAATGAGTATTCCAACCGTACTATTCTTTAAAGATGGGGAAGTGGTAGATACTACCGTAGGCGCCCTCCCCAAAACCGTCATTCAAGAACATTTTGACAAACTAATCTAATTAAAATAATTCATCCGGGCCTCCAATTAAGCCAATCAATCCAATTAGTCCAATTCTAGATTGTGGAATGTTGGTATTTGGACTAACTTAGTAGTATGAATAATGATTATCTTTCCAAACTAACACCAGACCAAATTGCGGCGGTGAAGCACCAACAGGGACCAATGATGATCATTGCCGGTGCCGGAACAGGTAAAACCACCGTTATCACCACCAAAATTGCCTACTTGGTGGATAGTGGCGTCAAACCGGAAAACATCTTGGCCTTAACGTTTACCGAAAAAGCGGCCAAGGAGATGTCTGAGCGCGTCGATATTTTATTACCGCTTGGAGTTTTTGGTGTCACCATTAGCACCTTTCATGGCTTTAGCCAGCAGATTTTGCGCCAGTTTAGCCAATACACTAACATCTCAGAATCTACCAGGCTTTTAACCGATCTTGAACAAAAACTATTTGTCAAAAGTCATATTACAAAATTTCCGGCAGGCGATTTAAGACCGCTGTCTAACCCAACAGTTAAGATTGAACCAATGTTAAACTTTTTCTCGCGTTGCAAAGACGAGCTGATTTCCCCTAATAAGTTACTGGACTTTGCCAATGAGTCGCCCGAGAACATCGAACTACAAGAACTCGCCCAAGCGTATCAGATTTATCAAGACTTACTGCTTAGCAATAATTTTTTGGATTATGGCGATTTACTAATGAAAACTTACGAACTGTTGTCAGACCACCCAAATGTAACCACACAGCTTCGTCAAACATATCAATATATTTTAGTGGATGAATACCAAGACACCAATGTGGCCCAAACCGAGATAGTCAAATTGCTTGCCCCGGCAAAGCACAACATCACGGTAGTGGGGGATGACGACCAATCGATTTATCGATTTCGTGGCGCCACAACCGGGCAAATGGAACAATTTCGTACTCATTATCAAAATTGCAAAATTGTAACCTTAATTGATAATTTTCGCTCGCCTCAATTTATTTTAGACAACGCTTACGCCCTGATTCAACACAACAACCCGGATCGGCTAGAAGTTTCGGCCAAAATCGATAAGCGACTTCGCTCGCAAGTGTCATCTCGACATGGCTCCTCATCCGCCATTCCACTTCGATCATTTCTAACTGAAAATGAAGAGGCTAGGTGGGTTGTCTCAGATATTACCGCCAAGATTAAAGCCGGAGCTGAGCCGGAAGACTGCTGTGTTTTGGTTCGCACCAACAATCAATCCCGCATCTTTGCTGAAAAACTGACCTCGGCACAAATCCCATTCATCACCAAAACCGAAGCTGGTCTAATGGACGACCCTATAGTCAAGCTGATTGTTTATTACTGCCAAGTGGTAGCTGACCCGCATCAGTTTTTGCCGTTTTTCTTCTTGGCAACATCACCGATTTATAAAATCAATCCCGAGAAATTAATCTACGCCTTATCCGAAACCAAATCTACTCACACGCCGATCGAAGAAATTGTGGCCCGTGATGAAAAACTAACGCAAAGTTGTCAAAACTTACTGGATGATATTGCGTGGGCGCGTAAACAGCTTCACCACTTAAAAACTTCGGATTTGATATTAAATTGGTATAAAAAACGCGCCGAGTTTTTTAACTCGTCTGATATGTATCAAGACCCAAGCCAAATTGTTACCGGATTATTTAGCCTAACTTCGGCCGTACAGCGCTTTGAATCGCTTTCATCTGATAATAAGCTGCTCCATTTTATAGAAAATTTATCTACTATTTTGTCCGACAACGCAACGGAAGAAATTATTGCCGGTGGGGGAGTAAGACTGCTGACTGTGCACACCGCTAAAGGCACCGAATATCCATACGTGTACATCACCAATTTGGCAGAGGGAAGATTTCCATCAATAAACATTCAGCGAGGGTATATAATTCCATCTGACTTACTAAAATATCCAATCGACGAAGCAGAAGAATTTATTAAAGAAGAGCGCCGATTGTTTTATACCGCCATCACTCGAGCAAAACACGAGGTTAGCTTGAGCGCAGCAAGGGTTTACGGATCAGGCACTCGCGAGCGCAAAGAGTCTCGATTTATCTCTGAGCTATCAAACATTTCGCGAGTTGAAGAAACCAGTGCAAAATTGATCGAAACCAGCCCGGAAAGCCTTGTACCTCAAAAAAAGTCGGTTGAAGTTAAATCAATCAACCCGCACACTTTACAAAATTATGATGATTGTCCATTAAAATATAAATTTATCAGCGTAGATAAACTGGCCGCCCCAAGCGATTTTTCGGCTAACGTGGGTTCATTAATGCACTCATTATTTGCCTGGTTTTTTACCGAGCGTCAGCAAAATCGCTTACCCTCATTAGACGATCTTCAAAACCGGCTACAACTGAACTGGAATAATCGAGGATTTTTAGACGCACAACACCAAGCCGAAATGAAAATTGAATGTCAAAATCAGATTAATAATTTTTATCAAATGTTCGCAAAATTACCGGCTCCTGATTCAATAGAACATAAATTTGAAGTAAAAATGACCACCACCAAATTGGTCGGTCGAATAGATGCAGTATATCATAATGGACTAGGCTCAATCTCGAACAATAAATTGCCCTTGATTATCGACTTTAAAACGTCGAGTTCGGTTACGAATCAGTCTGATGCAGACACCAAGACCAAAGACAGCGATCAACTGACGTTGTACGCGTTGGCTTGGCAAAATTCGCACAACGTTATTCCGCAAACCGCACTGTACTTTCCCTCTAGCAATTTATTTGGCATCAAAACCGTTACCCAAAAGCAAATTGATCGCCAGCTAGAGCGTATAGATAAAATAGTCGGCCTGATTGAAAAAGAGCAGTTAGATGCTACTCCAAGCAAATTTACTTGCCAATACTGCCCATTTGCCCAATTCTGCCCCCAGTCAATGAGTAAATGAAGGTCATTTTTGGCTAAAATACGCAAATTCTGTTAAAATACTTATAGTGAGCAAGAACAAACACGGTCGCGATGAACGACCTAATTTATTGATTATTGTAGCAATATTAATATTTGTTATTACTTTTGGGGTTGGGTTTTGGACAACGCGTTATTATCACCACCAAAAAAATCACGCTGCTACTAGCACACAACCTGTTCACTACACCACCGGAGACGAAGCACCCCAAGCCACTGCCCCAACGGTTACTGCCACCAAATACTCGGTGCCAATTTTAATGTATCACTACATTCGCACTGTCACCGATCCAAAAGACAAGCTCGGATTCAACCTGTCTGTTACGCCATCCAATTTTGACCAGCAACTAAGCTGGCTAAACCAAAATGGTTATCACACCATATCGCTTACCAACTTTTGCACCGCCAATTTTTCGACAGACACAAAACCAGTAGTGATTACTTTTGATGACGGATATGACGATGCTTATTCGGCCGCGCTGCCCGCGTTACAAAAATATCAGATGACTGGTACGTTTTTTATTGTTTCCGGATTTACCAACCACCCCCGATATCTAACCAGTACTCAAATTCAAACCATGCAAACCAATGGTATGGAAATTGGTGCACACACCGTTCATCACTTAGATTTAGCTTCAATTTCGGCGACTAAACAATTCGATGAGATTAGTCAGAGCGCCGGGAGCACCAAAGTGTTTGCATATCCGGCTGGCAAATATAACTCAACCACAATTTCGGAGGTCAAAAAAGCGGGTGATATTTGCGCCGTTACCACGCTTTATGGTTTTGCTAGCGACAAATCTCCGCTTTACGAGCTGCCACGCATACGCATTAGCGGCACAGACAGTTTAACAGCATTTATTGATAAAATGATCGGAAAAAGATAATGAAAATTGTAATCGCCAGCGAAAGTTATTTACCCACCATCTCCGGTGTATCTGTATTTGCACGATATTTAGCCCTCGGTATGCAAAAGCGCGGTCACGAAGTACATGTAATTTGTCCCTCAACCAAGATGAAGTCCTTAATTGAAATGGACGGGGACGTAACAGTACATCGCATCCGATCTCGTAAAAATCCATTTCGATCCAACCACCGCAACACCATTTTTAGCTATCGCATCATCCGAAAATTGCTGCGAGAAATTCATCCCGACGTAATACATTTGCAAGATCCGCTGGGAACCTGTGTTGCCACCTTGCGCATGGCCAAAAAGCTGGATATCCCTGTGGTAATGACAAACCATTTTGCATTTGACTACATTTTGTCATATTTACCGTTGCTTAAACCGGTGCACCCTCAAGTGGCTAAGATCATCGAAAAATATTTGGTCAATATTTACAATCGGTGCGACTACATCACATTCCCATCTGCAACCATTCGAAATAAATTTAATCATCCCAAATTAACCACCCCGGCAATTGTGATTTCTAATGGGGTAAATTTGGAACAATTTTTCCCTAGCTTTAACTTTGCTGAAATTAAGAAACAATACCACATCCCGGACAAGCAAATTGTCCTTCACGTTGGCAGATTAGACCAAGATAAAAGCTCCGAGATGGTAATTGAAACATTCATAAAGTTGCGCCAAAAGCATGACATATTTATGGTTGTTTGTGGTGAGGGAAATCGAAAAGACGAGCTGATAAAACGCATCCAAGAGGCAGGGGAGTCAAAAAATATCGCATTTATTGGTTTTATTAACCATCAAACCGAATTGCCTCAGTTTTACCAGATGTCTAGCGTATTCGTTACCGGATCAAATATCGAAACCCAAGGAATTGTAGCGCTTGAGGCAATGGCCTCCGAGCTGCCACTAGTTGTCCCCAACGCTGGCGCATTGCCGGAATTAGTGCAAAATGGAGTTAATGGGTATATTTTTAAACCCGGTGATGTTGACGATATGGCAGAGAAAATCGAACAAATTTTAGCTAATAAGAAAATAGCAAAAGAAATGGGCGTGCGAAGTTTAGAAATGGTAGAGGAGCACGAAATTGAAAAATCATATGACAATTTTGAATCAATATATAATAAGGTGACTAATAAATGAGTTCCGTCCATACCAAAGCCACATCATTTGCTAAAAGCCGTAAAGTCAGATCTGTTGCTGCAATATGCCTAATTCTTGGTTTTAGCTATTTAATCTACTTTCGCTATTTTGGCAGTTTACCCCAAGCCACTATCGAACTATTTTCAAATATGCCACCTCCTACCCAAACCGACGTTATTGATGTCTTTGCCCCACATCAGGACGACGAAACCCTGGGCGTTGGTGGTTATATTGCGTCTGCCACCGAATCAGGAGCAAAAGTAAATATCATTTTTGCCACTGATGGCAATAAGCGCGGGCTAAAACAGACTCGCAGTAGCGAAGCCACCAAAGCTGGAAGCATATTAGGAGTATTAAGCCCGGACATCTCTTTTTACAACTATCCAGATTCCAAACTGTCAAAATACTCTGCTCAACTTGAGAAATCAATCAATGAAACATTAGCTCAGACCAAACC
Source organism: Patescibacteria group bacterium (assembly GCA_041660565.1). Lineage (NCBI taxonomy): Bacteria > Patescibacteria group bacterium. The sequence continues at coordinate 184,567 of JBAZWC010000001.1, read as the reverse complement.
AACGATTATCTTTGTAACCGATCCGTTTGATGATCACCCCGACCATAGCCAACTCGGCACGGCCGTTATTAATCAAGCAAGTTCACTTTCTAATGTCAAAATTTATTCGTACTTAATACATTATAAAGCGTTTCCTCGCCCGCAAGATTATAATATCAACAATGCCTTATTACCTCCAATAAGTTTGATTGACGCCGATCATAAGTGGTTAAAATATAATTTATCCACAGGTCAAATTGATCAGAAAAACGAAGCGGTTTTGCAATACAAATCTCAGCTTCGCACCCCGTTTTTACATAGTTTATTAATGTCATTTATCCGCCAAAACGAATTATTTATTCAGAAATAAAAATATGCATTGGCTACATTCAATTCAAATTTTAGTTTCCGGTTGGGGAATGTTTGGAGCTTTTTTGGTGATGGTAGTGGAAAATCTGGGCATTCCGCTGCCTACCGAAATTGGTTTTATCATTGCTCAAAATCAGGTTGCAAAAGGTGAGATTACATATATTTACGCCGTATTAGTGATTACCTTCGGGCACGTTGTTGGAGCAATACTTGGGTACGCTATCGGCCGATGGGGAGATAAAAAGACCCGCAGATTCTTTGAGCGGAACGAAAAACTACAAAATGCCAAAATTCGAATTAAAGAATGGTACGACAAGTGGGGGATAATTACCATTTTGTTTACTCGCAACTTTGGCTACGTAAGGCCATGGTCGTCACTAATTGCCGGATTCGCCCAAATGCCATTTTGGCCGTTCCTAATTTGGACTATTATTGGATCGTTTATTTTTAGTTTTATCTCGCTTACTATCACTAAATATCTGTTAGTAATTTGGCAAAATTACCCGGAGACACATATTATCATTTCTATTGCGGCCGGTTTCTTATTTTTTGGATTAATTGCGTTCGAATTAGGTAAGAAGATATATGAAAAATTTTCACGTCACACCCGCTGAAAGTGGTGTTAGGTTGGATAAGATTCTAGCAACGCGATTTCCTAAGAACTCGCGCTCAACATGGCAAGGTCTTATTGAAAACAACGCCGTGATGGTTAATGACCATCCGATCAAATCGCGTTATTTAACCCAAGTCAACGACGTCGTCACTATTCAGAAACATTCGGAACCCGAAATAGCCGTGACCAAATCTGCCGACCTGGATATAATTTTTGAAAATCGCGATGTTGTGGTGATAAACAAACCATTTGGATTAATTACTCATCCGGCACATAGCCATACTGAGGATTCGGTAGCACAGCGCATCATATTTTACGATCCTACAATTAAGAATGCGGTTTACGATCCGGAAAGTAAAATTAGTTTAATGCGCCCGGGCATTGTACACAGGTTAGATAAAGACACATCTGGGGCAATGATAATCGCCAAAAATAAATCGGCTATGACTTTTTTGGCAAATCAAATTCAAAAACATTTGGCCCAAAAAACCTATCTGGCACTAATTTACGGATGGTTAGAGCAAGACGAGATTACCGTAACCAATTTTCTAGGGCGAGATCAAAATGACCGCCGCAAAATGGCCTTAGTCTCCGCAGAGAAGGGTCGAGAAGCCATCACTGAAATTAAAATTGTGTCACAGCTTCGGAGTAAAAAGGGGGATAAGGTAACTTTAATTGAAGCCAGACCGATTACCGGCAGAACCCATCAAATTCGAGTTCACTGCGCTTATTTAGGCCACCCGGTAATGGGGGATAAAGTTTATACCTTTAAAGAAGCTTCCGACCTATCAGCCAGGGTTGGCTTGCATCGCCAATTTCTTCATGCGTCTACTTTAGAAATTCGTCTGCCCGAATCTGATACACGATCAACTTTTACCGCCCCACTTCCGGCAGATTTGGAAAAAGCCTTGCATCAATTTGAATAACCATGGAGAGTAAATATGCATAAATTAATCATTCTATCTGGTCCGGGCGGCTGCGGCAAAGACACCATCATCGAACGTCTGCTAAAAGAGCGCAATTTAAAATTGTCAAAATTAGTCAATGCAACCTCGCGCCCCAAAAGAGAAGGGGAGATTGACGGCGAAAATTATCATTTTGTTTCAAAAGAGCAATTTCAAAAAATGATCGAAAATCGCGATTTACTCGAATACGAAGTAATGTCTGCCACCGGTCAGTTCTACGGCACACTAAAAAACGCACTCGAAAATCAATTACAAAAATCAGATGTTGTTTGCAATAAGATGCCGGTAGGCGCACTGGAATTAAAAAAATATTTTAGCACAGATTGTATTACCATCTTTATCGACGCAGATGACATCGAGCTACGACAGCGATTATCTGAATCGATACGCAAAAATAGTACCGATGATATTGAAAAGCGGATCGAGCAAGGACAAAAAGAACGCGTCTATGCCAACCAGTTTGATTATCAGTTATTCAATCACGACGGCGAACTTGAAAAAGTCGTCAACGAAATTATCCGAATTATTTCCTAAACACTCTATATTCTACCATCTACCCTCTATCTTCCAAACTTCATACAAAGTATGATACTATCTGTATTGAAAGAGGTAAAAAATGGCTCATGAGCGCATCACAATCACCATGGATAAACACCTATTAGGACAGATTGATATCTTAGTTAAGAAAAACGGCCTGCGAAACCGATCTAATGCCATTAATTATTTTGTAAAATCTGCTTTGCCGCAAACTGAACTAAATTTTGCCGTGGTGTGTGTTGGGGGCAGGGGAGTCGAAAAATCGTCTGGTTATATTATAAAAGTGATGAAATGCCTGTTGGTCGAAGGCATTGATCAGTTTATGATAATTTACGGCCATTACGGTCAATCAATTAAAAGCATTTTAGAGGCGCAACATCAGTTTGAAGATAAATTACAATTTTCATTCACCGATTTGGGTAGTGGGGGAGGGTTGAAGCAAATATATGACCAGCTTCCAAATCAGTTTGTGCTGGTTAATATTCAAGAAAAAATCGACCTTAACTGGGATAACCTGCAAAAATATCACCAAAAATATGCCGCTGCGGTAACTATGCAAATCTCGGGGCATTATCGTGGTGTAGCTATTGTGAATAAAACTTTTGTCGATCAAATTGCCAATCAATTTTCAATTATTGAAGATGATATCTTGCCAAAGTTAACTTCGGAAACCGATATTATTTATTTGCCTTGACCTTCATTGTCATTCCGGGCTTGACCCGGAATCTATGTAAAATAATCGTTTATAGTCTGGATCCCGGATCGAGTCCGGGATGACAGCCATGTAAGCATTGACTTTACCTCATATTTTACGATATTATTCAGACATAAATGATTAAAAGAAAACTCTACATTAGGCTTGCGTTTATCGCCGTTATTACGGCGTTTGCTTTGGTAATTGCACTCCCCAGCGGGCCAGACATTAGCTTAGGTTCTTTTAAACGATCATTATTTATTCACCAGGGCTTAGATTTACGCGGTGGAGTAGAGATTACATATCTTGCCGATCTATCCAAAATCCCCGCCAGTCAACAAGATGCGGCGTTAACCACACTTAAATCTCGGGTCAATGATCGTATTAACAAATTCGGCGTCACCGAGCCAACTATTCAAGTAGGCAAAAGTGGCAACGACACCACCCTGATTGTGGAATTACCAGGCGTAACCGACGTTGCCGGCGCCATCAAGCAGATTGGCCAATTTCCCGACCTTAAATTTTTAGATCAGCAAGGCAACACGGTTATCACCGGCTCGGATGTAGATAGTGCTAGCGTTACTTTTGGCACTTCCAGCGGTTCAAATAACATCTCCGGCGAACCACAGGTACGACTACAGTTAAAAGACGCTGGGAAGCAAAAATTCGCTGATGCAACCACCAAGGCCGCAGCAGCAAATCCTAAAGAGGCGATTGCGATAGTTTTAGACGATCAGGTAATTTCCACCCCAACCGTAAATGACGCCATCACCGACGGCGTGGCCATTATATCGGGCAGCTTTACCGTTCAAACTGCCAAGGAACTAACAAACCAGCTAAACCAAGGTGCTTTGCCGGTGCCAATTAAAATCATCAACCAACAAACCATCAGTGCCACCTTGGGTGCCGAATCACTTAAAGATAGTTTGCTTGCCGGGTTAATAGGAATGATATTAATTATGTTATTTATGGTCATTTACTATAAAACCCCGGGCGTTATTGCCATTGTTGCGTTGGTTATTTACACTCTCATCAACATTGCCATCTATAAGCTACTGCCGGTTACGGTAACGCTTTCGGGTGTAGCTGGATTTATTTTGTCGATCGGTATGGCGGTGGATGCAAATATTCTGATATTTGAACGTATGCGTGAAGAAATTCGATCGGGTAAAGAGCTGCTACAAGCAATTGACGATGGTTTTAAGCGCGCCTGGACCAGCATTAGAGACAGCAACAGCTCCACTTTGATCACCGCATTGGTGTTGTATGTGGGAACAGCCGGGCTAATTAGAGGATTTGCCCTAACCCTGGCGATTGGCGTATTGGTCAGCTTGTTCACCGCCATCACCATAACCCAAGTAATCTTAAAATTATTAGCCATATCACGCTTCAAAAGGTTAATCCATGTCTAAAACTATTCAAGTACTGAAATATAAATGGCTATGGTTTGGCCTGTCGGCTGTGCTCATAATTCCCGGCATTATCTTTATGTCGGTATATGGCGTAAAAGTAGGAATTGATTTCAAAAGCGGCACCAGCATCGAATACACCGCCAAATCTGCGGTTACGGCAGACGCAGTAAAGCAAGCGGTATCAAAAATTGACTTGAAGAATTTATCTGTCACCACCACCGGCAACAACGGGTTTATCCTTAAGACCGACGCGCTATCAGACGAACAGCATTCTCAAATTACCGACGCCATCAACAAATCAATTCCAGACACCGTTGAGAAGTCTTATACCTCGGTCGGACCAACTATCGGCAAAGATCAAACCAACAAAGCGGTATGGCGGGTGATTATCGCCTCGTTGGCTATCATTCTTTACATTGCCTGGGCGTTTCGTAAAGTACCAAAGCCGGCAAACTCTTGGCGATTTGGCATCTGTGCCGTGGTGGCTTTGCTTCATGATTTAATATTTGTAATAGGAATGTTTGCAATTCTAGGACGATATTATGACTTTGTTGAGTTGGATAGTCTAACCGTCACCGCTTTGCTAACCATTATGGGCTTCTCTGTTCACGATACCATTGTGGTATTTGATCGAATTAGAGAGAATTTGCGGTTAACTCCGGGTGGTAACTTTGAGCATGTTGCTAACGTTTCAATTTCTCAAACCCTAGCTCGATCATTAAACACCTCGTTAACCGTGCTAATTGTGTTATTGGCGCTATTCTTGCTTGGTGGCGAAAGTACAAAGGGATTTGTACTAGCACTACTAATTGGTATTACCGTGGGAACATATTCGTCAATCTTTAACGCCACGCCATTGTTGGTAGTTTGGCAAAACCGATCTCAAAAACACTAAGGACTTTTATGAAAGTGTATTTTGTGCGTCATGGTGAATCAGAAAGTAACCAGCAGAAAATACGACTCGGCCCTAGTGCATCACTTACTCAAACAGGACGTGAGCAAGCACAACTAGTGGCAAACCGGCTAAAATTAATCCAAGTGGATCGGATACTAACAAGCCCTTACCCGCGCGCCTCACAGACCGCGGAGATTATACAAAAAACTATCACTTCTGAATTACACATCCACGACGATATTCATGAAATAAAGAGTCCGAGTGTATATTTAGGCAGATCAAATGATGACCCAGAAGTAATTGCGCTTGACGAACTGCGCTGGCAAAATTTTAAAGATGAGACATGGCATCATAGCGATGAAGAAAATCTAGCTGACAGCCGAACCCGCGCTAAAAAATTTATCCATCAGCTTTCTGATATGTCAGACGATACAATTATTGTAGTTACTCACGCTAATTTCTTACGTACTCTTCTAGCTGAGATGGTCTTTGGAGAAATATTATCTACAGATATTTATCGTTGTTTTGCTATGGGAATTGTACTAGGCAATACCGGTATTACCGTTGTAGAAAATAGAACAGACGGTAGCTGGAAAATTATCACCCTAAACGATCTTACTCATCTTGAGTAACCATACGAATAGGGGATAGCGCGAAATTTGTAATTTCGAAGAAGGACATTGTCCATTTTTTTGTGTATAATAAATCCATCAACCACTGGCGTACTGTTGCACTTTAACACGTCGCTTGACCGATGATCGCACAAACTCAATGGAGGGATCAAGCCATGCAAGACGAAGTGAAGACCACAGTGAATCTGATCTGCGTGGTCGTCGGGATCATTGTAGTGCTAGGTATTATTACTACCGTTGTGCGACGCAATGAAGGCTCGTACAGCGGGGCAAGTAGCATGGCAACAGCACCAACCCCGTCTCAGGCCGAACCAACAACTCAGGTAGCCCAACCCCAGCAGGCCGAACCGGTGCAAAATCAGCCAGACCGTACGCTTCCCATCTTGCTCGGGGAATCATTGCCCGATCAGGAGATAAAGCTCGGCGTACCGGGCGACGGTCTAGTGGTTAAGGGCCCTACCATGGGTGGTTGGAGTCCGGCTGAACTGAGTTATAGCACCGACGACAAGCTCGGATACCACATTGATACCCGGTCAGATCACGTCGGACCAGATGTTGGCGGGAAATTCGTCGGCACTGCAGCGTTTTACAAAAGCTTCCGCGAGAGCTTGACTGCTGGGGAGCTTTTACCTCAAGATGTGATGGACGGGAGTTGTACTCCGTTGATGCCGATTAACGGTGCGATGAGCCCTGGCCAAGTCGCGGGTGAGATATACTTCGTCATACACCCAAAACGCAATCCATCTGACACGTGGGTAGTGGCTTGCATAGTAGATGGGCAGATCACCAGCAAAATTAGCTTAATCCGCGACGACGGGACTCGTGACACCAGTTACACCTCTAGCGTCGGGCTTTCGTCATTTCACGTCAAGTCCGTAGCTGCCTATCGAAGTACGCGATTGATGGACGACATTCCAAACGCGAGTAGAGGGGACTTCGTTGTAGTTACCATGAATCCAGGAGCATGACACACCTCATTCCATAAAGTCGGCGGAGCGCAGAAGCGTAACCGCCGATTTTCTTTCGAAGATGGACATTGTCCATCTTTTGGCGTATAATATAGCTATTGTCCAACAACCTGACGTGCGAAAGGGGATTGTCGGATGCTATGCGTCATGTCTGTAATGATCGTGATGTTTCTCCCCGCCCCGATTGTACGGGCAGGGGAGTCGCCATTCCGGGTGCCGGTTAACCCGGAGCAAGCAGTTCTCCACGAACCGATGTGGACGTGGAAAGGTGATCGCAATGCAAAGCTCGAGCAGTGACCCCGGCCTTGCAATCGTTGGCGACCTGTCCAAATGGATCGTGGCGACGATCGCCATCTGCGTCGTCATAGCGGCATTCCTTCTCGCTGGCGCGTTCCTACTGTTCACCTCGATCACAGGGAGGTGATATGAACCCACTGAAGCGTGAGGTTGACGCGATACGTGCTCGTGACTGGCGACTGTTGTTTGGCATCGGCTGCGTTGGGGCGTGGATCAACTGCGCCATGTGCGTTTGCCATAGTAAGTACGGACCGGCGACGTTACTGTTTGTTGTAGGGGCGGTTGCCGGGTGGCTCGGCATGACGGCGCGCGATGAGGACAATCCGGTGCATACGACGCCGAAGTGATGAACCGAATCTGATGTTCTATTTAATCACGGGGGAGGTGATGTGTGGACCAAGATCGTGGCGAGGATCAGGGGGATGGGGGAATTGCCTTAGCGATGTCTCCTACCGCCCTGTTCGTGATAGTACTAGTTGCCTTTACCGTGGGAGCGGTGATCGGTCACTACATCAGTGATCTGACACTGGTTTTGTCGCTGATCATCGTCTTTGCTGCAGGATTCATCGTTCGGCAACTGACGATGCCAGACTAGCCCTCTCGCCGGCCTCGAGCGCATGCTCTTGGCCGGCAATTTCTTTATCTTAAATACGAGTGGGGGAGTGGTAACGGGGGAGAGGTAAAAATAAATTTTAAATTATAAATTTTTAATTTTAAAATAGGATACAAAGACTACCCAGAGATAGGGCGGGGCGTAATAAGAAAATTGATTTTTTTAAAAAATTTCGAACTTATTTAATTTGATTTTGTTTTGAATTTATAATTTCGTACATCGTGCTTCAAGTCACGTTGTGTCGTACAATGATTCTTATGCGACACTTATGCACGCTTGATCATGCCTGGCAGTCATTGATCGTCATTATTACTCGTACAAATACTCAATACGTCGCCCTAAGATTCACCATTCATAGCATATCTGACCCCAGTTTACGCTCATTTTATACCTTAGATGATCAAATAGTTCACTTACATATAATAAGCTAATGTAGGGCTTTAAGGGGCCATTTGAGCTTAAATTAGACCACTTCCCTGTACAAATTATGCTCCAGGGGAGTACTAAACTCTAAACGAGCGTAAATTGATCTTAAATTGCAGTCGTTATTTATGCTCACCAAAATGACAATTATTAGTCATTTTTATGACATTTTCTATTAATCCGCTAATCCGGCTTTTGGTCACATTCGTCCGACTTTGATAGCCAATCGTAGTGGTATTTCAAATTTGCACCCTCTCCCCCAAGCCATTCCCCTGCTGGGAATGGAAATTCGAAGCACTAAGCACTAAATTCGAAAATATAGGAACATTCTATTCTTTTGTGTCGGACAATGTTGTAGCTGACTTTATCTTCTCTATCTTTTTGGTTAGAAACTTTTGGCGCTTCTTCTCTTCTTCAGACATCACCTCATCTAACGAGTACCCTTCCCACCACGTCACTCCCCCTTTTGCGTCCATCTGCTTGTAGTACAACCCGTCAATAATATTTTCAGATTTAATTTTAATTGGAGGCAGCTCAATCGCACCCTCGTGTAGCAGACGGCTTTCCGCCACTTCTTCTTTAGTTGGCACCGGATTTCCTTCGTGGTCTGTTACTCCCTCTGCTTCTGAGCGCGGAATGGTATATTTTTCGCGTGATCGTTTAACAATTTCCTCGGCAAAACTCTGCGTTGGGCGGTATGGCGGCAAGGCGTTAGCCGAAAATGCCTGACCGGTAATGCCATCAATTGACAACTTAATGTAAATTTTATGAATGTCTTGGTTTACCAAATCGGTCTCTATAAACGCCGGGGTAAACTCTTGGGCCAGATCTTTGGCGTCAGACGCCCCCACTCTGAACGCAATAATGGTCCCAACATTACCAAACACCGCATCTCTTACCTCTTCTTGCATTTGAGCGATATACTGGTTGGCCATTATTAAATCTAGGTGATACTTACGCGCTTCGGACAAAATAGTGGCAAAAGATTCGGTAGCAAAGTTTTGAAACTCATCCACATACAAATAACAGTCGGTGCGCTGGTCTTCGGGTACATCAGCTCGGCTCATTGCAGCTAGCTGAATCTTAGTGATCATCATAGCTCCCAACAGCGACGAGTTATCCTCACCTATCTTACCTCGTGATAGATTGATCAATAGGATTTTACCTTCATCCATAATCTTACGTACGTCAAAGGTAGATTTAGGCTGCCCAACGATATTGCGGATTGTCGAAGTAGCAATAAACTGTCCTACCTTGTTTAGGATTGGAGACGCTGCCTCGGACGCAAACTTTTGATCCCATCCTGCAAATTCGTTCTCCCAGAAATCTTTGATTACAGGGTCTTTTACTTCGGCCACTACTTTTTCTCGATACTTTTTGTCGGTTAGCATTTTTACGATGCCAAGCATGGTTGATTCCGGATAATCGAGCAGCGCCAAAACCGAGTTACGCAAAATGTGCTCCAAACGCGGCCCCCATGAATTACCGAAAATCTTTTTAAAGATGCCAACAAATCCGGACGCCACAATGCCCTTTAAGTCTTCGTCAACCGCTTCTAATAGGTTAAAGCCTATCGGATGCGCGCGGTCTGAAGGATCAAATAGCACCACATCATCAATACGCTCCTCTGGAATGCTAGCCATAATATGCTCCACCGCCTCACCGTGAGGATCAACCAATATCACTCCCCTGCCCTCGCGAATATCATCTACAATCATATTTTCAAGCAATGTACTTTTGCCGGTGCCGGATTTACCGATAACATAGGCATGGCGGCGCCGGTCCCCAATTTTAATGCCAAATTCATTTTCCACATTGCGAAAATTAGTTTTGCCTAATTTGGTAATTTGATCTGCCGGGACCACACCTACCAGCGGTAGATTTGCCGGGGGCTCACCTTTTTTAGCGGTAGTCCACACAATATGCGGCGTTTCTACCGTAATGCTGGGAAAGTGATAAAGAGACGCAATTTCTTCAATGTTTAACACTGGCGCTTTTGTAGACAGTTCTCGTTCACAGTATTTGGTCAACATCTCGTGATCATCTGCCATTAACTGCCCGGGCACAAACCCATTTAGATTAGTAGTGTTAAACTGCTTGAATGCACCCACTACCCCATTTACCTTGGCTTGAGCGTTGTATAAATCGTCGGATATTGCAATCATTCTTATTTGTGTCGAAAATCCTAATTTGGTGATTTTTTCCGCCACGCCTTTGAGTGCGCTTTCGGTTGAACCGTTTAATTTTACCGAATCGCCTTTGTCATCCTTTTTCTCTTTTGGTAATGACGATCCGGGTGATTGCACCTCTTTAACTGTTGAGGTAGCAATGCTCGCCAAAGACGTGGTCAAACTTTTTCGAATCGAGATTTTTGGTATCCCTTTTTTGATCGATTCGATTAAAGCATCTCCCCTAGCCTGCCAACTATCCCCCACCGGTTTAATGACCAACTGTGTCCAAATTTGTTCCGAGTCAGACAAATTAGACAATGCCGAGGTAATTCCCGCTAACGGATCTACGTTAAAATTTAGAAATGTCTTTATTGGATATACGTCCGGTTTTGTCATTTCCAATTCGCAACTAACGAAATGCTGATTTTGATTGTCAAAAGACCCGGTGTAATCCTCTACCTGAGAAATTTCAACGGTTGGATATTGAGCATAAATTTGGCTTTCAATAAAATCTACCAAGTGCTGTGGGGTATAGACGAAAAATCGGATGCTAGTCCCCTTTGCCATGATCTCGAAGCTGAGATGATCCTGAAATTCTGCTTTATTTTGATAAATGCCATGTAACGCGGCAAACATCTGCTCGGCGGCCAGCGGCGTTTTATCATTCAACTTTGGCACATCAATGGTTAATACTACATGTTGGCGAACCGACTTCCACTGAGTATGACGATTACTTTTTTCTGTTTTTTGCATTGACTCATATGAATAAAGCCATATCAAAGATAATATGGCGATGCCTAATATTGAAAACAAAAGTAGGTATATTAACATATCATATTAATTGTAGCATAAATCATCAAATGACATATCTAGATACACGGTAACAGCCCACAACTGTGCAAGAGATTGGTCAACTGTTCTTTGTTCCCTCTCCTCGGTGAGGAGAGGGTGGCTGGAAGCCGGCCTCCGGCTCGTAGACCTACGGCTCGGAGAGGTGAGGAGCTCCTCATCCGCCCTACGGGCACCTTCTCCTCCAAATGAGGAGAAGGGTTTTTCGCAACTGCGAATCATTATAATACACGTAAAGACAGACTGACGCGCCTGCCCTTACGAATTTTAATCAAATGTCTGTTTGGTTATTTTTTCTCGGCTAGTTTAATGGTTTGCTTGACATCGTCTGAAACATTTTTAGATTTTACTTCAGACAAGGTGTAAAGCTTGCGGCCAACTTTTACAAACTGAGGTTTGATTTGCAAGTTAATGATGATGGTATTTTTGCGAACTTGACGGCTCTTTAATACCAGCTCTACAATCTCATCGGTTGATAACGGCTTGCCGGCTTTTTTTAACACATCTTCAATCACCTGCTCAACTGTACCAGGCTGGTATCCCCAGTGTGACAAGGCATAAATACCGCGGCCAACCAACACAAATCGCTCATCTGCAATCAACTCGTTATGAACGGTTGGCTGGACGATGTTTTTAGCATCGAAACTGTTTTCGCGAATGCGTTTGGCAATTTCGGTAAAGTGCAGCGGTGTACCGGATTGATTAAGTACGAAGTAAATTTTATCACGGACGTTTCTTGGGTTAACGGTTGGCCAACTAGACAAACCAAAAGTGCCTTCGGTGGTTTTAACGATATCGCGTGACAACGAAATAATCTGTTTAAGAAATGATTGTGGGCGGTCGTGTAATGCTGGCATTTGCTCCCAAACGCTTTCAAAAGTCATCACCGAACCGGATTGCTGAATTAGCAAGATTAGGTCTTGAACGATAGAATCAATTTTAGCCACTGTTACCATACGCAACACCCAACCCGGACGCATTGTTTTAGAATCTTTAACTTCTACCACGTCTTTGGTTAAACGTAAAAATAGTCTTAATGAATTAATGTCTGCGCTAGTACGGCGAGAGTCGATTAGCAGCAATTTGACCAATGTCTCTTCGTTAACTACTCCGCCTTCGCGGTCGATAGTTGCCACTACAAATTGTATTTCGTGATAGTGTTTTTCATGTAATTTATCGCTTAATTTGGCCATTACATCACGCTCAATTTGGCGAATACGCTCACGAGAAAGGTGGTAATGATCACCAATGTACGATAAAGTTACCTTTTTATCACCAGACAGACCGGTACGCGAGGAAATGACGTTTCGCGCCTTTTCTTCTAGACCAGAAACTAACCCGGCAATGATTGCCTGCGGGTTAAAATTTTGTTTGAACTCGACTGCCTTATCTGCAACTACACTTTGTAGTAGTGAATTCGACATGTGAATCTCCTATCTGCATCGCCCTCGTTTGCAAATTGTTAGTTTATATTAGTTTCATTATAACACTGTCAAGTAAGTAAATCAAGTATTTTGCCAGATTTGTTATTAGTTGTCAGTAACATTTATTTAAATTTGAAGCCGGTCGAGGATATTCTCTCGGCCGGCCTAGCGAATTAGCGCAACTACGCTTGTACAGTCACAGCCCAGTGTAGGAACGCCGGGATAAGCCAGTACAGCATTTGGACTAACCAACATCCAAACGTAACAATGCCCACCCAATGCACAAACGACAGAGGCTTGCACAGTTTCGGTGGAACTTCGTGCGACATACGCTCATATGGCCCACCCCATGGAACCAAACCCTTGGCCATATCCTCTGCGCCAACGATCACCATGTGACTGTCCATTGCGACAACGTAGAGCACACTGCAGACCGTCTCGAAGAGCAAAGCTATGCCGTAAACCTGCCAGTCGAATCGTTGTAACGTGCAACCATACCCAGCAAATAGTCCTACCGCAAGGATAAACAGGTCGCGGGCAATGAACTGCCCGAAAGTGTCAAGGTTTCTGCCAACCTTATCGTGCATCACAGCACCCCCGTGAATGGATAAGTTGTTGACATAATTATACTCAAAAACAGCACCGGAGTCAATCACCCTGTGAACAATATGTAATTTACCTGGCAGATGGAACCGGCTGTTCCATGCCACCTAGTGAGATCTGATCTACTTTAGATCGTTCAATTATTTGAGCTTCAACTACTTTTTCGTCTTGACCGTAAGTGGTGCGTGATGCGTGGCGAACCGCATCTGCCATCGCAGCCGTGCCGGTGGTATCTGGTGGCAAAACTTCGCAATTAAACGGTCGCTCGGCGCGATTATCAATTAACAGTTTTAAGTAAAAGTTATATTTGTCGATATTGATTAGATCGTCCTCAACCAGCGGCTGAAACTCGTGGACCAGAAACTCGGCATCAGCGGCACCCACTCGAAACGCCACAATTGTACCGGCATTGCCCACTACCGCATTGCGAATTTGCTCGGTTAGCTGCTCGATGTATTGGTTGGCCAAACTTAGAGCCAAGCCGTACTTGCGTGCCTCGGATAATATGGACGCAAAGGCGTCGGTAGTAAAGTTTTGAAATTCATCAACATAAAGATAAAACGGCGGGCGCTGATCTTCCGGTACGTCAGCCCGACTCATCGCCGCTACCTGCAATTTAGACACTAAGATCATACCGAGCAAATTACTGTTAACCTCGCCCACTTTACCTTTAGACAAATTAACCAGCAAAATTTTGCCTTCATCCATCACCTTCCTAAAATCAAACGCGCTTTTGGGCTGACCGATGATGTTGCGAATCATGGTGTTGGTCATAAAACGACCAAATTTAGAGGTAAAGTAGTTAAGCATTTCGGATTTATGAAAATCGGAGGTTTTGGACATCTGCTGTTCCCAAAACGCGCGTACCACCGGGTCGGTAACGTGTTGCAACGCTTGGGTTTCAAACTGTTTGTCCACAAACAAACGTGGAATTTCGATCAGCGTTCCCCCATTCGGGTCGGACATCAACGTTAACGCCGCATTACGCAACCAATGCTCAAACTGCGGCCCCACAATACCGGTTTGGTTTGGATCAAATAATTTATAAAATATCTGCACCGCTTCTTGGACCAAAAAATCTCGTTGCTGCGGAGTACTCCACTCTAACAAGTTTAATCCGAGTGGACGGGCAGTGTCGGATGGATCAAAGATAATCACATCTTTAATTCGATTCTCGGGAATGTGTCGCATAATGTATTCGATTGAGTCACCATGCGGATCCAAATACGCCACTCCCAAACCTTCTTTGATATCATCTACAATCATATTTTGCAGCAAGGTTGATTTTCCCACACCAGTCTTACCCACCGCGTACAAATGGCGCATGCGGTCCGCTGGTTTAATGAACACTTGTTTATCTTCACCGCGAAAATGCGATACGCCCAGCAACCTACCCGAGGTTGGAAGGTTTGGCGGCGGGGTGGTTTTTTTGGCTTTAAGCCAGCGGATGTTTGGAGTTTCAATATGACGATTTGGAAAATGAAACAACGAGGTAATTTCTTCGGTGTTCAAAATCATCACTCGTCCCGGCGTAAAGGTGCGCAAAATATAATCCAACACCAACCGAGCTACATTAGGATAATGCGCTGGCTGAATTGAGTTACCGGTAGGATCGGTAAACTGGGCAAATGACGAAGAGATGTTTTCAAGCACCGTTTTGGCTTCCGGTGCAGTTGGCGCGGTAGCAATAATTCGAATTTGAACGTCAAATCCCACCTTACCGGATTTATTGTTTAGTAATTTCAGTTGCTCTTCTTGCATTGGAGTTAACTGACGGCGCTCCGCTTCTGCTTTGGCGTCTTCGGTCATAACCGATTTTTTCAAATTCGGGCTTAGAATATTCCAAAACTGGCGCATCGATGTATCGGCATACGGGTTAAATCCTTTACCAAGTTGCAGCTGCTTGGCCCAAAACATCACCTGCGTGCGCCAATAGCCATCATTCGGGCGAATTAAAAATTGAATTGCCGCTGTGGAATCATCACCCAGTTTTGACAAGGTATTGGTGATGACGTTAAGTGAGCTGGATTCGAGGTCTCGATAGGTGCGAATGGGCAAGATAAAGCTTTTTGCCAATTTTAGCTGATCGGCGGCAATTTTGGCGTTTTTATCGCGTAAAATGGTGTAATCTTGAATTTCTTCTATCATCGCATCCGGATATTGAGCGTGAATTTGTTTTTCAATCAAGCTAACCAGATGTTTAGAAACGCCAACATAAAAGAATATTTCGCGATCGTGGGCGGCAATTTCAAAGGTAATGTGCTCTTGGGGCACGCTACCAAACTTGCGAGAATGATCATATAAGTGTTGAAAGCTGGCGATCAACGGCTCACCAATAGCAATTAGCTCGCGAAAATCTTGACGCACATCTTCTTCGGATGGATTAGTGTCTCTAGGTAAACTGACCTGCAACATCGTTAGTTCAAGCGATCGTTTCAGACGAGACTGCTCTGATTTATGTTTTAGCCACCACACCAATATTGTGACCAGTGCAATTACCAAAGCAAGCAGCAACAACCCTAAAAATAGCGGCCACGCGCTTTGAGTTGTTGTTACAGGTTCGTTTGGAAAATAGCGTGTGTCCATTATTTTTCCGCTTCTTGACGCATTGCGATTACTGCTTGGTCAAGCTCGTATGCTTCCCCGGTCTTACGATCCCGAATAGCGTGCTCCATTTGCTTAAATGTTTCATGTTGAACTGCTTTTTCTTCTGCTAGCATATAGGGGTCATTGGGAAGATTGGATGTATTGGGAGTTACAGTCTCGAGGGGGGCCTTGGGTGTTGGTGGTTGCACTTCTGCAGACACAATTTCAGAAGGACCGTCTGATGCCATTTCATCTTTTGGCGGTTTTTGCCCGGGTTCGGCTAAAATACCGTCAGTAATTTTCTCGACAGCCGGTTTTTCGGCAACGTGATTACTAACCACTTCGGATGATACTATTTCATCCGGCTGTGACGGTTCTTCTAGAGTTCTTGGCTTATCCATTTTGCATTAGCTCCAGTTTTGCCAACCGTTTCTCTAATTTTTCGGCATACCGGCGGACTTTATTTACATCCTCAAGCGTTACATTTATATCTTCACTGTACATTTTCTGTAAGCGATCAATTCGGGCATTGACCTTTTCAAAACCTTGGCGCAATTGAGCAATTTCCATAATTCCCCTGTCATTCCGGGCTCGACCCGGAATCCATATAATAGATATACACTTATAATGATAACCAGATTATCTGGCTAATGCAAAAATATGTACTATGAATCCGGAAATTCCAGTTTGATGATTTACTCAGGGTTGTGTCATTCCGGACAAGATCTAAGAATCCAGTCCTTGGTTCTTATTATGTAGATCCTGAATCAAGTTCAGGATGACAGGGAAAATAATTTCCGGATTCACATTATGTGCAATTAAATTGGACAGAATAAACTGAATAAATTACTTATAATTTAGTGAGCCAATTGCGTAATGTTACATAATATTCATAACGCAAGTTGTCGCTAAACTCTCGATTAAGAATACTAGTCGTATATTCTAATGCGATATCGAATGATTCTGCGTCTGTATTTCTTAAGTCTAGAGAGTATTGCACATTGTCGTCGGTGAAACCGCGAGCATCAAGATAGATTCGGCAAAACAATTTTTCTGGTTCAGTCATTCTTTGATATCGATCGTCTTGATTTAGACGCGCATCATATTGTTGCAAGCGCTCAGTCACATCACCAATATCTTCAATTATTATATCATCCTCTGGTCTACCAGGAGTCTTTGCTGCCGTAATCTCGGTGGCAGTAGATGTTGGCTCGGCTGATTGACCTGGTGAAGGCTCATGATACATCCATCGTTTCACTCTTGCCTTGCGTACAACTTTGTCACCTAGCTTGTAACCGATTCTAGATACGCCAGCAATGTGATTATGGCGTTCTTGACCATCACTTATCCATACAAATTCCTCGTCTGGTGAATCGTAATTGTCTGAATTAAACGCATCACCCACCTTAGCATCAAACGGGTGCATCCCGATAGCATCTAACTGATTATGTAATTCTGCTTGAGACTGTACAATACCACTTAGATAGCGTGATATTTCCGACGCATCATGACCAATAGCTCTACCAAGCGACGGAGCTGGCGCGTACACAAATCTGTCTAAATGTGCTAGGCCATCGGAAGAACATAGCCATTCTGTGTCCTTGCTATAAATATGTTCCTCAACACTTTGTAAACCTTCGATAAATCTCTTAAATTCATCAGGTAATTTGGCAATTTCATTTTCCAGCCGCTGGCTTTCGGATTCAACTGTGGCAGATTCTGCGCTCTTTTTTGCCGCCGAGCTAATTGGTGCGGCTGCTTGCGCCCCCACTTCAGGCTCTGTTGGTGTGGTAATTGATTCTGTAGCTGGCGTGGGTACGGCTGGGGGTTCTTCGTTATTGGGAATCAACGTGACAATGTGACGACCAAGTTCAGACAATCCAATTTGTCGGTAATGATCATCATTAGTGGCTAAAATCTCCTTTGACATATCCGTGATAGTGGCCGCATCTTTTTCGCGAATAGATATCGCGTCATTGAAATCTACGGTGGTTGGCTCATCTGTGCTACGAATCAAGTCTGAAATTAATCCGAAGGCAAACAAATCCTCGTTCGGAATTGAGACTCCTGAACTGGATTCAAAATTAACCGCCTGACGATACACTTTAAGATAATAATCCTTGGCTTGTTCTGGGCTCATATTTTCGACCGCCATAACCCGATCAAACGCCACTTTTTGCCGTCCGGTATAGTTGGACTCTCTTTCGATTTTTATTGGACCTTCTGCATGACGAGTTAAATTTTGTCCAGCTGGCGCCTCTACAGCATTAGCAGGGTTTGTTCCGGCTGTATCATCGACATTTTTCGCTACTTTTTCTTTAGTTGACGAATCGGGCTCAAGAAAAATATATTTGAACGTACCCGTTCTTTCATCCTGTGATATAAGCTTGATCTTAATTTTTTCCTTCCCCAGATATTCTCTCGCGAGTTTAATGTCCTCTGGGTGTTTAGGATCGTATAAAATACAATTCTTGCCATTGATTACTAGAGTTGGCAGCGCCAATACATTATGAATAAAACTATCGCTAACAACTGGATTGTCTATCGTAAGTTCATCACCTTTTTTAATCTCACCCACGTCTGGCAAACTTAGATGTATTTCCATTCTTTTACGTTCAACTTCTGGCTGAGGTGTAGATTGTTCTAGTTTTGATAAAACGCTTGGCGTGTCAACTAATTTGGCGTGAAAATACATATCCTCGGGACTGTTGCCGGGTACCGTGGTAACTTCCACAATCTGATGACCGTGTTGCACTGCCACTTTATCCGGATTGTCAATTTTGATATTAGTTCCATTAACTTGCACAAGTGGCGGTTCTCCGCCTTTAGCAACCAGATTTTCAGTTTTCCCACGAAGAGTAATTTGCTGACCAACATGCAATCCTTCAAATTTGTCTGCCTCAAATTTTGGCAGTTCAGTTGGTTCTACTGGTTTTGGCGTTTCTTCCGGCTCAACGACGGGTTCGCCTTTAGATGATAAGATTGGTTCAGAAGTTTTTTGAGGAGCATCTGCTAATTCTCCGTGGTAAAGTAAATCACCAGCACTTGTACCCGGTATTTTTGTGATTACAACAATTTTATTATCGTGATGAACATGGTTTTTTCTGCGATCATCTAGCGCAATCCTACTACCATTAATCATAATTTCAGGAACGATAAAATTCCCTACTGGATCTTTTTCAATAAATAGGCGCTCGGTGTCGGTCAACGGAATTTCTTGATTGACGTGTAAAGCTTCCAGATTTTCAATTTTAAATTCCGGCAATTTAGTTGGTTCAGCCGACTTTTCAGTCTTTTCCGCCCCACCAACAGGTTCTGATGAAACAGTCGCCGGCTCCGCGTCCGGATCTACTAGTTCATAATAATAAACCTTTTCTCTTGGTACGCTGGAATGAATTTTGACCTTGGCTCTGTCTTTATCTTTGTATTTTTCCCAAATCACTTTTGTTTTTTCTAGAAGAGTTGCACTTGGATTATATAATTTAAATTTTAGCCCATCGACAATTTGTTCATTTAGTATTAGGTTCTTTCCATCTTTATCCTTAACCGGCAATTCAATTTCGTTACCATTCTTAATTTCTTTAAGAATAGATTCTTTTTCTTCAACAGTGCCACTATCTGCCTGATTATCTGAAATTTGAATGAGAGGTATGATATGTTCAACCAAATCACTTAAAGAATTGCGTCTACTCTCATTCGATAATGTCGGGTCGTTAATTCGACTCGCGATAGCACGTAACTCATCATCATTTTGAGAAAAAACTTTTTCAGCGAATCTAAAACTATTTTTTGTTGACGATTCGCCATTTTTAACCAAATCCATTATTACACCAATAGCGGTGAGTGCATCTGCGTCGTAAACACCCTCACCCCTTTGTAACTCCCGGGCAAATTTATATGCTTCTCGATAAACCGTTTGACAGTAACTCCCAGCTTCTGATATAGAAATGCGCGATATCTTTTCAGCCTTATCGGAGATGCGCTGCTGACGGTCAGAGCGATCCACCTTTTTATCTTCTATTGTCTCTGACGGGTCTAAAGAATCTTTGATTGTATCATTCTTACGCCCCGATTGATCTAGCTCGGCTTTATCAGGCTCCGGTTCAGTATCAACCGGCTCGGTTCCGGAAGTTCCATCAGTATCTGTGTCAATAGGGATATCTTCTGTGATATCAGAATCTGTTTCGGTTGGCGTATCTGAAGATGCTTCTGCATGCTGTGACGAAAGAGGTGATTTTTGTGATGTTGGGTTATTATACATTTCGCTAGCCAATCCAGAGGCTGCTCCTGGTACCGCGATTGCACCGACTGTTCCAAGAGTCGAAATATGGCTAACTACTTCGTGCGCCGCTAACCTATTAATTACAACTTCAGCAAATTTTGAATTATGAAAGATTTCTTGGCCGGGCAATAAATGTGACGGTGCAACCGGAGACATTCCCTGTCCAAAAGGTCCGTTTTGTCCTGCACCGTGTAGATATTGCTGCCAGTGAGCCCCAAACAAATGTTTGGCTTTATCAATATCCGCTTGCTTAAGAATAAACCGCCACGTGCCATCTGCTGTTTCTTTAACGTTGTGACCAACATTTGGATCTGTTACCAACTGGTTATCGTGAATCTGCACTCCATCTTTAGCCCAATGCGCAATTTGCTGCTTTACCTCTTGTCCCATTACAATCGAATGAGTTAAGGCGCCAGTCACCATTGCCCCGGCGGCTCCGGAAATACCTTCAATCCATGCCGCCTTTCTTGAAAGTGATTCGTACTGTTTCAGATTTTCACTCTCACGCTTCTTGGTCCGCTCAAGAATTTCTTGTAAAATCTGTGCTTTGCGATTTGGGTCTAGCTCGGCTTGATAATTTTTGCCCAGCTCCATCATTTCGGTGATGTTGCCTGCTCGATCTTGAGCGATTTTATACGCCAAACTACCATCGCCATCTTTGTCTTTATGAATTAGCCGATCACGAAATAGTTTGTCTGCTGCCCCCTTGGCCAGTGTAGCGCCACCAAAAGATATGGCTGCTATCCCTACAGGTGCACCAACAGTTACCGCGAGCAATCCAATAACTGCCGCCGAAATTGTGCCAGCAACAATTCCATTTTTAACCTGGCGGCGCCAATATTCTGGCAATTTATCAATCTTGCTTAATATAAACGATTTTGTTTCTCGATTTACTTCTTCACCATCAACTTCAATCGATTTTTGACCGGTAACGTCTAACATTTTTTGAAAATTTCTGAATCCATGAGTGGATACACTAATATCGGCCATCGCAGATTGATGTCCATTTTCAACTAGGTCTTTAACCAAATCATCATTATCTTCCGGTGAAAGTTCGCCTTCCTTTGACTTTTTGAGTATCGCTTGAATCAAAGCTTGTTTGAGTTCCGCTTCTTTGGCTGGATTATGCTCTTGAGTAATTTCATTGCCGTCATCATCAAATATCATTACATCTGAGCGTAGAGCGTTTAGCTGTTCTCGTATTTCTTCTACAGACAAATTCTTGTCTACAGATTCTGTACGGCCAAATCTCTGCTTTAGTCTTTCTCTAAAGCCAACTTTTGGCTGTGGTTCCGGTTCTCCGGCAGATAAACCTTCGGGCATTCTAACTTTCCTTAGAATTTGTAGCTAAATCTAATGTCTCGACTAATTCAATACGATAATTTAACGCTTCTTCTAGTGCAAGTTGCTCTAAGCTGATTTGACGATCGGTTAAGAATTTTTTCATCGCTTCTTGGTCATCTTTTTCGGCGAGTGCAGAAAATTGTTGTGCTTCTTCTTCCGATACTGCTTCAGCAATCCGCGCAACTACTCTGGCTTGAATAGTTTCGTTAATAATGTTTAGCATTTCAGTTTTTTTATCATCCGGCAAATCTGGAATATGTAATAGTTCAAAGATATCTTTTTCCATTAGATCTTGGACATTGGCCATAACTACTCCTTTATAGTATAAGTATGGCACAACTTTATTGTTGATAGCAATGTTTTTTTCGGACATGCGAAACCCCCGCGAGCAGCTGCCCGCGGGGGCCTCAAGCGCCACTACCAGCCGCGCTTAATATGAACAACAAAGACTACAACGAATATGATCATCGCGATCCCGATGATCCAGTTCCAGTACAGGGCCGCAATCGCGGTGGTGCCGACGACTTGGAGCAGTGTGTGGTCATCCTTCAACGGCTTGGGGAGGTTGTTGGGATTTTCCCACTTCTTCTCCAAAAGCTCCATCACATGACCCACGATTGCGTCGTAGTTGACGACCGCATCCCGGCCATTGCGACCGTCGTGGCCGTTCTTACCATCACGACCACGAGGGCCGGTACGACCCTGACGTCCAGGGTGACCAGTGGGACCAGCTGGTCCCATCTTGCCCTCATGACCTGGCTGACCGGCCGGGCCGGTTGCGCCAGGATCGCCCTTCTCGCCGGTGTCGCCCTTGTCCCCTTTCAGGGTTTCGGTCGACTGGGTGGACTGGTCCGGTGGCGCGACCAGCTGGGACGTCTGCCCCACCTGATCTGCCTTTGGCTGCCCGTCGATCCGATCATCATCCTGCGCGAACGCAGGAATTGTTGCGGCCATTACAACGGCCGCCATGACGAACAACATTGTGAGCCACTTCATGGCCGTATTTCTCCTCCCAGAGAATTTCAGAGTATGTGCGTTAGTGCGACTAAGAGACTAACAACCAACCAAGGTTGTTAATCGCTTTAGTTGCACTAACAATTTTTAATGTACTGCTAACTCACTAATAATTGAGCTTAACATACAATAATAGCATACCTGAGACGTTTTGTCAAGTACTTTACGGTTAATTTGCACGGTTTTTACTCAAATAGATCAAATCTACACACAAAATTGAAAAATTTTCAATTTTAAATTTTAAAACTTAAGGATTAGTCTTTCCAGACTCGCCTCAGACTGGTAGATAATGCTTTGAGTTCGTTTTGGATGATTGCTTGGCGTATTTGATGCGTAAGATCAATAAGTATGAATATATTATGAATTGATAACAATTGCATCGAAAGCGGCTCGTTCTCTACAAACAAATGGTGAACGTATGCGCGGCTGAATCTGGTGCAAGTTGCACACTTACAACCCTCGGTTAGCGGGCGTGAGTCGTTAGTGAATCTGGAGTTTTTAATTTGCACTCTGGTTCCCTTGCCATTTTCAACCATCCAGAATGCGCCATTGCGGCCTAAACGAGTTGGCAACACGCAGTCAAACATATCAATCCCCCGTGTTATAAAATCAAGCAAATCTAGCGGCGTGCCAATTCCCATTAGATACCTTGGTTTATCCTGTGGTAGCTCAGCCAGCGCCCATTCCACTTGCTGCACCATTTCGGCTCGGCTCTCTCCCCCATTAGCCACTCCCCCAATGGCAACGCCGGGCAGATTTTGCGATGCCACAAATTTGGCTGAGGTCTTGCGCAGATCTTCGTCTACCCCACCCTGAACAATGCCAAATAGTAATTGATCGGACGGACTATTTTGATGAAAGCGGAAGGGGATTTTTTCTTGAGATTTCTCCAACGCGGTCGCGCTGACGCGCTCCCCGGGTCGAAATGACAAATTATCCGTATTCTGTCCTCCGTCCTCCGTCTTCTGATTTGGTCGAAATGACGACGAGGATTCTAGCGATTTCTTTTCATTGATACAGCGGGTTAGCCAACGATGGGTTCGCTCCATTCCGGCAAGATATTCAGCTCGGGTTGATGGATATGGCGGGCATTCATCAAACGCCATAATAATATCAGCGCCAAGCTCTGCCTGAATTTTCATCGCAATTTCCGGGGTAAATAAATGTTCACTTCCATCGCGATGCGATTTAAAAGTAACCCCATCCTCAGTAATCGTCGCTTCGGGAATCACCTGATCAGGCGATTCTTCGGTGCGGTTCTTTTTACCTTTACCTAGCGAAAACACTTGAAACCCGCCCGAATCGGTTAAAATTGGGTGATTCCATTGCATAAAGTTATGCAATCCACCCTGTTTCGAAATTAGTGCTGATCCGGGAGACATTGCCAGGTGATAAGTGTTTGCCAAAACTACTTGAGCGTTTAGTTGTTCAAGAATTGTAGGGTCAAGCGATTTGACGCTAGCCTTGGTACCAACCGGCATAAAGCACGGTGTTTGCACCAAACCATGCGCTGTCTGCAATTCCCCAGCACGAGCTTTGCCTGATGTGGCGATTAATTTGAATTGTCCGTTTTTCATATGTTTTTCACAAAAAGACAGCCTTTAACAGCTGCCTCTCTGCTTTTCGATTTGCAAATTAAATGATTACTTTAATTCAACAGTGGCACCGGCAGCAGTCAATTTTTCTTTGGCGGCTTCGGCATCGGCTTTGCTAGCGTTCTCTAAAACGGTTTTAGGCGCAGCATCTACCAAATCTTTGGCTTCTTTTAAGCCCAAGTCTGATCGCACTTCGCGTACCGCTTTGATCACGTTGATCTTCTGATCACCGGAAGCAGCCAACACAACCGTAAAGCTGGTTTTCTCTTCTTCTGGCTCAGCAGCTGCACCGGCAGCAGGAGCAGCACCACCAGCCATCATCATAGGAGCGGCGGCAGTAACTCCAAATTTCTCTTCGAGCGCTTTTACGAACTCGGATAATTCAAGCACGGACATTTTTTCAATTTTGTCCATTAAATCTTGAAATGATTTTTCGTCTGACATTGTATTCCTTTCTTGGATTTATTTTTTACTTTTTTTGTAATTCGATTTGTTTTAAGGCGTTAACCAGGCTACGCGGCACTCCGGACAAAACATTGACCAATCCGTTAAGCGGCGAAGCGATGGAGCCAACCATTTTGGCAAGCAACTCTTCACGTGATGGCAAAGTGGATAGCTGTTTGATAACGCTGGCGTCAATCATCTTGTTTTCCAAAATTCCACCTAAAATTTCCACAATTTCGTGGGATTTAGCAAACAATGTGATTTCTTTAGCCGGTTTGACTTCGTCATCATAAGAAAAGATCATCGCCAATGGTTGACTAAAGGCATCACCAGTAACTTCTATCCCCTGCTCTTTCAAGCTAATTTTAGCGATAGAGTTTTTGGGCACAACCATGTCGATACCCATATTTCGCAAGCTTTTGCGTAGCTCTTCTAAATCTTTGACCTTTAAGCCCTGATATTTTAATAGCACCGCAATTTTGGCGCGCTTAAGTTTATCGGACAAACTGTCTTTAAGTTGATTTTTGGCTTCTTTGGTTTTGGCCATTTTTACTCCGTTCGCAAATAAAAAACTGCTCTGTGTCCAAAGTAAAAGCAGCTGTCTTTTGATTGACTTTGCTCCTGCATCAGTACTTTTACAAGATTACCCGCGTTAGCGGCCTGATGGTCTTTGGAAACTTATTTATATCTTATCTTATTTGATTGTAATTGTCAATGATTTTTGATTCCCTCCTCATCCGCCTTACAGGCACCCCGCTAAGCGGGGTTACGGGACGCTTAGCGTTCCACCTTCTCCTCCAGAGGAGAAGGAATTCCTATTGTCCCCTCTCCTCCAAGAGGAGAGGGTGGCCGTAGGCCGGCCACCGGCTCGTAGACCTACGGCTCGGAGAGGTGAGGAGAAATAAACGGGCGCCGGGGTCGTGTTGACCCAAGCGCCCAGTGCGAATCGCGATGTTGGCTCACCGTGCCGGCGCGAAATACCATGGCAGGCCGGCAATGTTCGACGCTTGGATGTTGTGTGCAACGGCGGTAATCCTCAACGGACCGTTGGCCATGTCAAGCGCCAATATCGATCCGCCTCCCACAACATTGAGGCCGGCGATCCATGTTGGTAGTGTTGGCAATGCACCGCCAGAAGCGACGTGTCGCGCGATTGCCCAGAGCGCCAACTCGACCGGCGCGATACCGTAAGCACCCATAGACCGGTAAAGGGCACCCATACTGTCAAGTGGAAAACCAAATGGGTGCTCGCCCAACTCGCGGCGGGCAAAAAACCATGGCAGATCGACCCCGAATGTGCCGACTCGAAGGGGGTAATCCTCCCCCTCGCAATCTGCCGCCACTGGGTCATTTCCCGCGATCTTGACACCCAGCATCATCAGCATTTCAAGCAGCTGTGGACGTGTCATGCACAGCGGGACTGCAATGCAAGTAGTCCCCCAAACCGGACACCTGCTTATGCGGTCTCGTAGCCCATCCCACTCCGGAATGTTGGTTAACCTGAATAGGCGGGTACATTCCGTCACTTCGCGCTCTTCCCATTCATGCGGATTCACGTAGCATGATGGGCTTGCTGTTTGCGAGGCCATTTCTGTGTCCCTCCTTTGTGGACACACCTAACATCGGTTGTGATTCTCGTATTAAAGAACGTCCGTAGCCCACGCTTCCCTGACCTTCCGAAGCTTTAGCGTAGGAGGTAGCGTACCAATGAGCAGACTAACCTCCTTCGCTCTTCGAGCTACGGCAGGTCAAGAAGTCTGGGCTACGAAATAGGAGTTAGTTTTTCATAGACTGGATTCCCGCCTTCGCGGGAATGACAGATGATTACAGCGACACTTTTACCGCGGGGCCCATGGTTGAAGATAGATAAATCGATTGAATTTTTGGCTGAGGCAATGCCGAAACAAGCGCCAAGTAGTTGCCTTTTAGCTGTTCGGGCGTCATTGAAACTTTACCAATGCCCAAATGCACCACACCACCTTTGTCTTGTTTGTACTCAACGCGGCCAGAAGCAAACTCGGCTTTGGCTTTTTCAACATCTTCGGTAACCGTGCCGGATTTCGGATTAGGCATTAACCCTTTAGGTCCCAATATTTTGGCAGTTTTGGCTAATTTTGGCATTACTGAAGGAATAGCTACTACAATATCAAAATCGATTTTCCCTGCTTCAACTTGAGTAATAAAGGCATCGATATTATCTGCCGTAACTACCATTACTTTTTTCTCTTTACCGCTGCCGGAGGGTAAATGAATAACACCACGCTGGTTAGTCACCGATAGTTTAATGTGTGCTTCTACGGTGGCGTCAAACTTGGTAATCGAGGTTTTTTTGACAACCTCTAGTGCGCCTTCAACCGAATAACTTTGGGTTAGATCTAGGTCTTTGACAGCTTCACGATATTTTTTGAAATGCAGTGGCGCTTTTCGTGGTGTCGCAACCTTAGCTGAATGTTGTTTTTTAACCGGTTCTTCTACCGCTTCAACTTCTTCAACTTCGTTTTCGGCCAAATCTTTGGCACTTTGCTCTACCGCTTTGTCTTCGCCAATTGGAGATTCTACGTCAACTTCAGCGTCCGTTGCACCGGCACCGGATTCTTGTAAAACGTCATTTAGAGATTCGTCAGTAGTTTCTTCAACTACAACTGGTCGTTCGTCCGAGATTTGCTCTGCAATAATTGCAGCCGTTTTCTTAGTGGTTTTGGCCATGTTTTCCTTTCGTGGTGATAACGCTTTTTCGAAGCTCCCACTCATCGTTAATTTCAAATTTCAAATTTTTAATTCGGCTTGATTGTTTCTTCGCTGAATTCTACTTCTTGATTGACTAATTTTAGCACATAATCAGCCGAGCTGTCAATCATTTTCTGAGCGACTGCTGTTTCATCTGCTTCGAAATCCGACAATACGTATTTCTCTACCTCGCCTTGATGTTCCGGCCGGCCAATCCCAAGCTTAATGCGCTTAAAATGCTCGTGACCCAATAGATTTTGAATTGACGCGATGCCGTTATGCCCACCGGTTCCCCCACCAACTCGGGTGCGAATTAATCCCAAATCCAGATCGATATCATCTTGAATTACCGTTAGATCATCTTCACCGATTTTGAAAAATCGCATTAACTCTAGCACCGCTTCGCCGGAATTGTTCATATAAGTCATTGGTTTGGCCAAAATAATTTTATCGCCAGCCAAGTTTTGATGTAACCAAATTTCCGCCCCGTGCGCATGATCGGGTTTTTCATAATGCAAACGATCAACCAACGCATCTATCACCCTAAATCCAATATTATGACGCGTTAATTGATATTTTTTATCCGGATTGCCTAATCCGACGTAAAGGTGGATGTTTTTCATACTTTTTATGATAATCCGGGAATATTGAGGTTACCCGCGATTGCTTTCATCTTCTCGGCAGCCACTGTTTGCGATTTGGCGATGGCTTCTGCCACAACCTGTTGAATCGCTTTTTCCACTTCCCGTTTTTGACCCTCGGCAACTAAAGACTCGTCGATTTCCACACCCAAAATGTGCTGTTCGCCGTTAAAACGCACTTTTACTTTACCGGTTGCCGAAACCGCCTCAATTTCGGTATCTTTTAGCTCTTTTTGAATTGCCCGGGCCTGTTTTTGCAGATCATACAACTGTTTTGCTTTATCAAACATATTGACTCCATTCCATTTGTTTTAAAATTAAAAATTTAAAATTTAAAATTTGCGCGTAGCGCTTACCTATTTATACCAAAAATTCCGCTCAAAAGATAGATTAACATCGCCAAACACCACACTAACAACATAATAAACAGCACCAAAGTCAGGGCGGGGGTGATGCTAACAGCCAATTGGGTTAATTGCGTTTCTAAAAATCCGGTTTTAAAGATGGCGATAATTGCCGCCGCGATAATCACAAAAGACAAAGCGGAATTTTTGAGATCCTGAAAGCTTGGGGTCATAGTGGCACCAATAGCCAATATCAAATAGATCCACAGCACTGCGGTAGCACTTTGCCAATGGGCTGATCTGATTACAGACATTAGAAACGGACCGAAATCATTAATTGACGTGCCAAGTTTGACCGCACTAGTGTCTATTATGCGCGACCCAAGCCAAACCAACGCCAATAGCCCAGCCATAATTGGGGCCATGGTGATAAGAAGCGGACCGATAATCGGAATTTTAGATTGTTCGTGCGCCACTTCGCCACCGGTACGTTTAAAAACACGAATCCGGTGAATCTTGGTACCGGTAATCAAACAAACGCCAGCGTGTGCCAGTTCGTGCAAAATTACTCCCGGCACTACAAACAATCTAAAAACCGGCCCCAAAATGCTTTGAGCCAAAAGGTACGGAATCATCATTCCGATCAAAAATATGGCAAAAATGAGTAATAATACGTTTAACATCTAATATTATTGTAGAACCAATTCTGCTTGAATGAAACGATCCAGATCGCCATCTAACACCGCACCCACATCGCTTGTTTCTACCTCGGTACGATGATCTTTAACCATAGTATATGGCTGCATTACATAGCTGCGAATTTGATTCCCCCACGATCCTTGCACCTGCGGTTTCAGCTTGTTTAGTTCGGTGGCGTCTTCTTTCTCCATCATCAGCAGCAACCGCGATTGCAAAATGCGCATCGCACTTTCTTTATTTTGCATTTGGCTGCGTTCATTTTGGCACGTCACCACAATATTTGTGGGGATGTGAGTAATGCGGACCGCGGAATCGGTGGTGTTCACACCTTGACCACCATGCCCGGAAGCGCGATAGACATCGATGCGTAAATCTTTATCTGGAATGTCTAATTTAGTTTTGATTATTTCGGGTACAACTTCAACTAAGGCAAATGAGGTTTGACGTAAATGCTGTGCATTAAATGGCGAAAGACGCACCAGACGATGTACTCCGGCCTCGCCGCGCATAAATCCATAAGCGTTGGCTGTTTTAATTCTGATAGTTGCACTTTTAATACCTGCTTCTTCGGCGTCGGTTTTTTCCAGTGTTTCTACTCGCCATCCCTTTTTTTCCGCGTAGCGCAGATACATTCGAAGCAACATCAACGCCCAGTCCATCGCCTCTACCCCACCTGTGCCCGCGTGGACGGATAAAATGGCATCGGCGCTGTCATGGGGCTGGTTAAGATATGTAACCAGCTCAAGCTCGTGTAGCTGGTTTTCCAAATACTCTCGGTCAGACGAATCCCCCGCCATCACCATTTCATAAACAGTCTGCCATTGGTCAATTTGATTTTTAAGATCCGCTAATTCTTGAGACATCTGGCTTGCTTCATCTGGATTCTGCCAAACATCGCCATTTTGTAGCTCTACGTTAAGCTGATCAACCCGAATTTGTTTTTGGTCAATGCTTAAGGTTTGTTTGAGTTGTTCAATACGTTTGACTAAATCGTCCATTATTCTCCCATACAACAAAAGCGCTTCGATAAATCTAGGCGCTTTTATTGTATCAAATTATTGATTCAGATGCGGATTTTGAATCTCGCAATTAGTCCAATCATCCCAACAAACGTGGCGATCGGCAAAACTACGCCAGCGCCGGTGGTTGGCAAAGTAGTTGCCGGAGTGGTCGGCACTACCGGAATGCGTACAATTACTGTATCTGCGTGCGCTTGCAACTGACTGTTGTTAAAAATCACCGTTGCGACGTTATGCAAGTTGGTGGCATCGGCTAAATTAGCTGATGTAACAACGCGGAACGTAACCGTTAACTCTTGATTTGGCTTAAGCGCAGGCAAGTTTAATCCTGACCCAAGCAAATCACCGGTTGGTGTAATGACAGCATTGTTGGTCATCACCACCACAGATCCGGCCACAAAATCAACACCGTTAGGCAAAACATCTTTTAGGACCGAGGCGGTTGGAGTGTTACCAGTGTTCTTCACCGTAATCAAATATTCCAAGCCATCTCCGGGGGTGGCGGCGTTAAGCGGTGTAAAGCTGGATTCGTTTTTAGCGATGTTGCGTACACCTTTGGTAATAGACATATTCAACACCGGTTGTCCGACCACGATAACCACGTCGTTACCATAATGGTTAAACATTACGTTATCGTAAGCGTAGCCGACTGCTGGATTTGTAGGTAGCGGATTTTTGACGCTGACAGTGAATGTGCGGACAATTGTTTGACCCGCAGCAATGTTGACTGTCGGATATTCCACAATGGTTTGATTATTGCGATCAATTTCTGCTGACTGATCTTTAATTACGCCGTTGTCAGAAACCGAAGTCACTGTCGCATAATCTAGCACGTCTTTGATACCATCTTTTACGATGTAATTTGTCTTATCTGCGGTACCAATATTTTTGGTAGTCAAAGAATAAGTAATGCTATCACCTGCTTTGGCGGTTACTTTGGTAGCATCAACGTTTTGAGTGTTGTTGAAAGCGGACTTTGACAACACAATATTTGACTTAACAAATTTCATTTGGAACATTATGTATCCGGCATGAGCCCAGCAACCTTGGATATCACCCAGTTTCAAACCGGTAGCAGAGAAAAGCTCGGAACCATTTTGACCGTTAATTAGCGTAGTTGGAGTTTGTCCACCTTCGCTGAACCAACGTACTGAACCAGGAATAATTGAGATTTGAGACGCGCTATCAAGATTGATAGTCAATCCGGTTTTACCCACAATCACGCCACCAACTACCGTATCGGTAACGGTTGGAGCATTATCCGCCGAAATTGACGCAGTTAGATAATGTTTCTGACTAGCAGAAGTAGTATCAACACCCACTTTAATCACCACGTTTTTGGCCATGGAATCCTGAACGCCGTTGTGATAGTAAACCACACCTTCAACCACATCAGTAGAAGCGGCACTAATTGGATCTGATGTCGCAGTCTGACCTTGAGTAATATTTCGGGCGCTTAACAGCTCAACATCACCCTGTTTCATATTAAACAGCGGATCCGGGGTACCGGCTTGGGCTACTAAGCTTACACTAATCACCGATAACACTAAAGCAGAAAAAATTTTAGTTAACATTTTATTCATTTTCATATAATTCCTTACCGTGGTAGTGCTGGAGGACCAGCAGTTACAACTATGTCAGCGGTAGCGGTTTTTAAGTCTAACCCATCGGCAATGACCGTGGCAGTGTTAGTTAGAGTGTAAGTTCCACCAGGAGGACAACTTTGCACCTTCACTTTTAGAGTGATGGTTTTAAAGTTACCAGCGGTCACGTTGGCAATATGAATGCCGGTACCCGCGGTAATCCAAGCATCGTCCACAACGGCAGAGCCGTCCATTAACGTTGATCCGGAAATATAGTCAACATTGGCCGGTAAAATATCTTTAATTACCGGGTTGTTTACCGTGGTTGAACCGGTATTGCGTACTTGAATACGATACAACACATAGTCTCCCGGGCGGACGTTTTCAAGACGACCAACCCACTGACCGGTGTTAGCGCTCCAAACTTCTTTAGTCAACAGTAATCCGGTTTCGGCAGTAACGGTTGTTTTGGCAGTATCTTCATACTTTTTCATACTATTTAACCATACTGAAGCAGTGTTGATTAAATCGTGATTACCGGCTGTGATATTGGTTGACACAATAGCGTCAAAAACAATATATTTGTTGCCGTTAGGCACGCCACTGTTAACCGTACCAATGTTGATACCGTTGCCCACAATACCATCGGCTAACGTGGTACCGTTATTAGGATCAGTTACATTATAAATTTTTGTTGAACCCGCAACATAAGAAATATGCTGTGGCAAAACATCTTTAACCACCACGTTGTCTGCACCAGCGTTACCTTGATTGTACACGGTCAAACGATACTGCAAATGATCACCGGGTTTGGCGGTGTTTTCTTTTACCCATCGTGAACCGGAAACAGAGGTGTTTACCACTTCTTTTAGAATACGCACGTCTGAAACCGGAGTTTCGGACACCGTTACCTTGGTTAAGGCACTGGCCGAAACCATCGCAGCGTTAGTAGCCACCAAGTCGGCGTTATTAGTTAAGGTATGCGTACCAACAGACAAGTTATTCACTTTGACTCGCAAATAAACATAACCGGAATTACCTTGGCCAGGCAACACGTTGCCTACCGGAATGGTAATATTTTGGCCAGAAATGGTTAGCTGACTATCGGGGATGTCAATATCAACATCGTTGTTATTTACATCTTTAACTCGTTTTGTAACAGAGTTAGCTTGATAAGAAACACCATCTGGCAAACGATCGGTAATGGTAGCATTAGTAGCAACCACGCCACCGTTGTTATTGTAATAAATCTGATAACGTAATTGATCGCCAACTAAAGCGGTATTTTCCTTCACCCACTGATTATTACCACCATAAACCGCAACCCATTTTTCGGTCTGTAAATTGGCCACAGTTGGAGTAGAGGTGAAGACAAAATCAGCCAACACGTACCCAACATGATCCCAACAAGATTCAACTGAACCCAGGTTAATGCCATTTGCGCTCATAATACCATCTGGCATTACGATACCGGGCTCGTTAGGATTCGAACCAAAGTTTGGATACCAAGCGGTAGAACCGTTAACATAGGTCATGGTAGCGGATTTATCTAAGTTGATAGTCAAATTTGAATGACCAACCACCTGTCCATTTACGATCGTCGCAGTTACAGGATCAACCCCATCGGCACTAATAGACGATACTAATTGATGTGATTGAGTGTTTCCGGCATTAATTTCGGATAACTTAACCACAGTGTTAGCGGCGGTTGAGCCACCACTATTATGAATATAAATAGCTACTGTTACTCTATCTTGAGTAGTAGCGGTGACCGGGTTAGAGTAAGCTGATTGGTCCTGAGTACGACCAACTAGCTGTTCTTTGTCCCCTTGCATTTGGTTAAACACCGGATTTCCGGCGTGAGTTAATGGAGACACCAAAGATGAACCAACTACTGTCAAAGCAATAGCGGCTAATCCGATATATTTTTTGGATTTTTGAATGATATTCATCATATCTTTCCTTTTCTTTTCTAGTTGTCCTCGCTTCAACTGTGATAGTTGAATGCGAGATAGTATGATTATATCATACTTTCTTCACAACTTGTGTGAATTGTGTAATTATATCACAACATATCATAAGTTGTCAAGTTAGTTGGTGTGGGGCGGCGGCGAACCGTCGCCCCACAGGTGTGCGCTACCTCCGTATCGGAGGAGCCGGTCCCAAGCCCTGGTTCGGGTCTTGGGGGTTGGGTGGGCCAATCCGTATTGGTGGCCCGGGTGGAATTACTCCGGGCGTACAGCCCGGCGGGGTTGGCCTTGGCCGTGGCCTCGGCTGTGGCCGGCATTTCGCCCGATCAGATGATCGGAACGTGTAGCCGACAAACGCCACGGGATAGGTCTGCACCACGTGCGACCCTACCGTCCGCGGCCCCTCGCCGTACAGAGGTGCCACCGGAACGAGAATCGGCCTGTCGATGTACTCAACCCGTTCTGGGCCGGGCACCTCGACGACTCGTTCCTCGTACTGGAACACGTAAACGTTCTCACCGGGAACGTCTCGAATGACGTCGCGCGGGACGTCCCGAGTAACCACTACGGCGTGCGGCTTGATCTGAGTGCCTTCCTTGGACAGCTTGATCCCGTTAGCGCAGATCGTCACGAATCGGGCAACCTTGCCCGAACTAACCTCGAGACGATAGTACTCTAACCAGAACGCCGTGCGTCCCGGTCCGACCGACTTGATGGGGGTTCCCCCACACATGTCGTCGAACCGACTACCAGGAGCTAGCTGCCACAGCGTGAAATTGCCCGCTGCGGCTTTGACCTTGGCTTCGCTGACATCCTTGTCATTGAAACCGAAGAAGTCGCGCAGCATGATGCCGAATATGCCTTCCTTGGCGAAATTCGTCATCGACTGCCCGTCCGGCGACAGCCCAGCCGATCGGGCCGGGTGCGACCGGACCACACCGCGATCATACGTCGCCTGCGCTGTCGCCATGTCGGCGCAGAGCAGGATAGCGGCAATCCACAGGAACTTCATTTCGACCCTCCGAGGCGGAACCGAAGCTCCGGATTCTCATTCTCGGGCGACAAACGAATTGCCCGAGACAACGACCAACCAGATGCCGACTCCACCCACGCCACCAACCATACCTTGGCTGGGTCTGAGGGAAACTCGGCCGTCGCGACGCCGTGTGACAGGTGGCCGGTCCACACCCCCTTGGGGGCAGTCTCGTCAACCTGAAATCCCGGCCCTTCCTTGCAATCGATCGGCTCGATACTGGTCGTGGTGACCGCGAACCGACCGCGGTAATCGATCGTCTGTCCAGTCTTGGGGTCAACCACCCTGATCGACGCCCTAACCGTCTGTTGCTTGACCACAGGCTTCGTCGCCGGAGCCGGCGCGACTTCTCGGTCATCCTCACGGACGTCCGATCGGTCTGCCCTCTCCTGATGCTTCTCGTCGTACTTCCGATCACGAGCCGGTGCCGAAGCCTCTGACGGCTGCTCGATTAGCAGGTTGAACCCCTGCAGCTGAGTAGCCATCTCCCATTCAGACTTCGGCGCACACGTGCGCTTGATCATGAAGTGGAACGACGCCTCAAGAAACTCACCCGAGCGATTTCCCCAGAGCCGTGCGCCCATGGCCTTCGTGACAGACGACTGTGCCGCCCACACCCTGAACTTCATGGTGTAGCCGTTTCGGTCTGGCAATGAGCCAGCCGGTACGGTCAACCGGAAGATTCGCGGTTGGGTCTTGTCCCGCTCCCATTGAAACTGGGAATACGACGGGGTTGTGGTCCGGACCATCGGCGAGTGATCCTTTGACATCACGTCAGGGAAGATCATCGCGTCGACAAGCTGGTCGACGCTACCCCGCAGCTCAACGTTGTCGAGCACCAGGGTGAAGCGTAAATCGACGAAAGACGTGGCGATCGGGGTACCGTTATTCACGGTCCCAAGCACCTCATCTGTCCCCGGGTTGGTGGCCGAAACCACCAGCGAGGACATGACACTCATGTTGTGCGACTTGTCGGTGGAGGTTATGACGCCCCCAACCGACAGTTGAGCGAACGACGAAGTGGTGGCAAACAACGCCACCACGGCGAACACCAGCCACTTACCCTTCATCGAAGTATCCTCCAAGGTATTTGCCCCGCGTTGGGGCGAGTTTTTCTGACAGGATTAAAGACCACAAAGTGCGGCCTTATTCTCCTGCCAGAATCCCAAGTAAGTTAATTAAGGTACTGGATAACAGTCAACTTTTAACAATTAACCATTAACAACCATTTACTGTATCATATATTTCTTTGTTTGTCAATCGCTGGACGGGCGGACATATGAGTCCGCCCCTACAACACTCGTCGCGTTGCGTTAACAACATACCAAAAACGAGGCACAAATCCAGCCAGAAAAAAGGAATAATACCGTCAGATGGATACAGCAGACGCTCATTTGTTTAAAGGGCGTACAATATTGCTTAAACATCTTTTGACGACGATATCATTGGCTCCTCAATTCCAGCCAGATTTCTACCTCGTAATTAACATTACTTGGGGTTCGGTGTCAAGTTGTAAAGTTACAATCGCCAATTTAGCACATCGGAAACAACTTGTCAAGAGCCCAGTATCTCTGATATTAGTTTTTTAACATCTTCTACGGTATTGATCGAATTGATGTTTTGACGATATTTTGCCGCATTAGGTAATCCTTTGAGGTAAGCTGGTAGAATTTTTCGCATTTCAACAATGCCAATTTTTCCATCTTGCTGATACTTTAGCTCTACATGCGTTTTTAGTAGTTCGAATCTTTTTTGCCAGTTTATTGGGTGATTAACCACCTGTTTCGTGGTTAACGCCTCTTTTACCTCTGCAAAAATCCATGGATTCCCCACCGCTCCCCTACCAATTAGCAGCCCATCTAAATTACCGATTTTGTCTAGTGCGTCCCCGGCTGACCAGATATCACCATTGCCCAAAACGGGAATACTGACCAATTTCTTGGCCTCATAAATTGGCTCATAATCTGCTTTGCCACTAAAACCTTGCTCATAGGTACGCCCATGAATGGCAATCATATCGGCCCCCGCGTTGGCTAAGCTAACCACAAACTGATTTAAGTTAGATGAATCAGACCACCCAAGCCGCGTTTTGACACTAACCGGCAGTCCGCTCCCCTCTTTGACACTTTTGACGATTTCTGCGGCTAAAGCAGGATTTTTCATTAACGCCGAACCATGACCACTGCACACTACTTTGTGCGCCGGACACCCCATATTGATGTCGATTCCGTCTGGTTTTAGCTCTTTAGCGATGATCTGAGCCGCTAATTTCATCTTTTCCGGATCTGCACCAAAAAGTTGAATAAATATTGGGCGCTCTTTGGCGGAAAACCGCATCAGTCGGAGCGTTTTTGACACACGACCAAGGCTAGCGTAGTTTTGAATTACCCCATCAGCCGAAATAAGTTCCGTTACCACAAAATCTGCCCCTAGTTCGCGGCAGATAGTACGATACGCAGAATCGGTGTAACCCGCCATCGGCGACAAACCGATTAACGGCAAATTTGATTTGGCGAATGGTTTTTTAATCACAAAATTTATTATACCACATTTTTGGCTACCAAAAAAGACGCCGGATATGTTTCCATAAATCGACGTCTTTTTTTTAACTTGCTAGATTATTTAGCGTCGTCAGATGATTGATGCTCTAATGTTCTGGCTTTTGGCAAAGTGATTAACAAGGAAATTTTTTCGT
This sequence comes from Patescibacteria group bacterium, assembly GCA_041660565.1. NCBI lineage: Bacteria > Patescibacteria group bacterium. Next base: position 147,147 of record JBAZWC010000001.1, on the reverse strand, counting down.
TGATAATCATATGTACCAAGACCGCAACCAGCGCTCCTACCATTGGGGCTACCAGGTAGATCCACAAGAAAGTATCTTTGTAGATAGATTTGGTTAGTAGCATTGGACCAAATTCTCTGGCTGGGTTAAGTGCACCACCGGAAACAGCCACAGTCATTACCACGGCAATTAACAAAGCGGAGCCAATTACTAAACCAGCTTGAACTTTGTCTTTGATGTGTATTACCGCTAGCACTGCCGAAACCAAAATGAAAACGCCAAATGCTTCGGCTAACGATGCTTGAATGTCTTTATATCCGGTTACCGGCATAGCCACACCATAACCGCTCAAATCTGCGGTAGTCAAACTGCCAATCTTAAACATTCCAGCCGCGTAATAGGTTGCTACAACCGCGCCAGCAAGTTGTGCAATCCAATAAAATACTCCGGTAACTACACTTACCTTGCGCATTAACATCATTGCAAAGGTGATAACGGGGTTGGCGTGGCCACCACTGATGTCACGAAACAACCATACAACCATTGCCATACCTAGGCCAGCTGTAAACATAATGAACAAAAACGCCCCAATGCCCGCGTCATGCAAAGCGATGCTCGGAAAAACGATTGCCGAGGTTAAAATGAACCCACCGACAAACTCTGCGACCAGCTTTTTCCACAAGTCTTTTTCTAACATAGAACTGTTCTCCTTTTTATTTGATATTAACTTTACAATGATACAAACCATTCACAAATGCAAGCACTAAGCACTAAATTCGATAATCATGAGTATTCTGCGAGTGATTTCGATGCGAAGCATCTAATCCGAAACAAAACTCCAAATCCTCAAATACCAAATGTTTTGAATTTCTGATTTGATATTTTTGATTTATTTCGTGCTTCGTGCTTATAATTTCGAGTTTTAAGTTTCGTCGTCTTCGTTTTCTTTGTTCATTTTGGCCAAGTCTGATTCGGAATTTTGCTCTTTTTCTTCTTTGAACGCCATTTCGTCTAAACTTTCATGCTCAGCCGGGACATCAATATCCTCATCAATATCGATGGGCTCATCAATATCATCAATATCATCAAAATCACTTAGCTCATCAATATCATCTTCGGGTAAAGATTTTTTTGATTTTCGTTGCACCGGAATATCATCCTCGTCATCATCAAAAGTATCTAAATTGTCGTCAAGCGACATAATCTTGTTACCACAAAACGAGCAACTATCCCCAACGATTCCGGTGTTGCCACATTCTTCACAGATACCATCTAATTCTTTCATAATATTTCCTCCATTTTATACTACCTGTCTACCTTCTAACGCTCTTAAAAGTGTTACTTCATCAGCATATTCCAAATCTCCGCCACTTGGCAAGCCGCGCGCAATTCGGCTTATTTTTATCTTAAATGGTTTTAATTGTTCACACAAATACATTGATGTCGCCTCTCCTTCAAGCGTGGGATTGGTGGCGATGATGATTTCTTTAACCTGTGGAGAACTGCCAATTCGTGCTGCTAGCGCTGCGATAGTCAGCTGCTCCGGCCCCACACCGTCTATTGGTGATATCACCCCGCCTAAAACATGATACGTTCCGTTAAATCCGTGGCTAGATTCGATTGCCACCACGTCTAGCGATTCTTCAACCACACAGATAATCGATTGATCCCGATTATCGTTTTGACAAACCACACATAAATCCGGCTTGTCTGTAATTAGATAGCATTTTGAACAGTAGCGCAAATCTTTTTTGATCATTAAAATTGCTTGAGCCAGATGCTCCACAGATTCATTTGACCGTTGCATCAACGCAAACGCTAGCCGGCTGGCCGATTTCGGGCCGATGCCGGGCAGCCGCGATAGCTGGTCAACTAGCTCGTCAATTGATTTGGGTAAAAGATTTTTCATTATTCACTTTTTTTGCTATTCCCGCCATTCTCCAGTGTCGGTGGAGTCGTATCAGGGTTGTTCCATGTGGCGTAATCACACTTTGGATAGGTTGAGCAGCCCCAAAACAATTTGGCTTTTTTGGTGCGCTTTTCGACTAACGGACTATCGCAAAGTGGACATTTGGCTTTAATTTTAGCCGATGGTTTACTTTCAATAAATTTGCATTTTGGAAAACTGCTACATCCGACAAAAACGCCAAACCGACCAACACGCTCAACTAAATCCTCCCCGCAATCCGGACATTTACGGCCAATGGTTTTAGGCTCAACCGCCGGTTTGCCAGACTTGGCGATTTTATCAGTATAGTCGCAATCAGGATATCCGGAGCAAGAGTAAAAACGGCCAAAGCGTCCGGTTTTAATTACCAAATTCTTGCCGCACTTAGGGCATTTTTGGTCAGTTTCCTCTTGCATGATTTCGTCTTTTTTCAGCTCTTTGCTCTTTTGCTTAAGCAATTTTGAGTACGGAGTATAGAATTCGGACAAAACTTGAACTCGTTGACGCTTGCCTTCGGCGATATCATCTAACTTTTCCTCAAGCTCGGCGGTAAATTGATAATCGACGATTGAGGCAAAATGCTCCACCAATAAATCTGTGACCAACATACCAATGTCGGTGGGGATAAATTTTTTCTCCTCCAGCACCACGTATCCCCTATTCTGGATAGTCTCCAGCGTAGGCGCATAGGTTGATGGCCGCCCGATCTCTAACTCTTCCAGCATTTTGACCAAGCTGGCTTCGGTGTACCGCGCCGGAGGCTCGGTAAAGTGCTGTTCAACTAACAGATCATTCAAATGCAATAAATCGCCTTCCAGTAGTTTTGGCAAAACCCCTTCAATCTCTTCTTCGGCTTCGGCCTTGGTTTCGATATAGACCTTAAGATAACCGAGGAATAGTGGAATTTGCCCGTTTGCCCTAAACATACAATTTGCCGCTGCAATATTTACCGCGGTGCGCTCAAACTTGGCGTCTGCCATCTGACTGGCTAAAGCACGCTTCCAAATTAGTTCATACAAACGAATTGCCCCGGCATCCAATTCTTTTTTAAGCTGATCAGGATCGGAAGAAAAATGTACCGGCCGAATTGCCTCGTGAGCTTCTTGCGCGCCTTTGGTACGATTGGCAAAGAACCGCGGATTTGTGGGCACAAATTCTGCTCCAAAGCTATTTTTTGCCACATCGCGAGCCTCATTAATGGCCGACTTTGCCATTTGCACCGAATCGGTACGCATATAGGTGATAAAACCATCTTCGTATAAATGCTGCGCCACGGTCATGGTTCGCTTGGCCGACCAGCCCAATTTACGGTTTGCCTCTTGTTGCAACGTACTAGTGGTGTATGGCGGTGGCGGTGATTTGAATACCTCTTTTTTATCAATTTGAGTAATTTTATAACTAGCAGATTTAAGCGTTGACTCTACCGACTTTGCCTGTTTTTCGGATAGCGCTGTGCGTCCGATCGTTTTGTCATCAATCGCTACTAAATCGGCATTAAATTGGATTGAATCACCCTTTTTATTCAAAACGGCAATCACAGACCAATATTCTACTGCCTTAAACGCTTGAATTTCGCGCTCTTTTTCCACCACTAACCGCACCGTTACCGATTGTACCCGCCCGGCAGACAGGCGCGCGGCCACTTTTTGCCATAAAAATGGAGACAGAGTGTAACCGACCAATCGGTCTAACACTCTGCGAGCGGTTTGCGCCTCTACCAAGTTGGCGTCAATTTGACGGGAATGCTTAATCGCATCGTCAATGGCACTTTTGCTAATTTCATGAAATGTAATACGCTTAGCGGGCAATTTGGTCTTTAATACCTGTTCCAAATGCCAAGAAATCGCTTCTCCTTCTCTATCCAAGTCAGTGGCCAAATACAATCCCTCACTGTCTTTGAGCTCTTTTTGTAACGCGATAATCACTGATTTGGCTTTGGGAGGGACAACATAGGTTGGCTCAAAGTTATGGTCAACGTCTATACCCAGACCTTTGGTTGGCAAATCACGTACGTGGCCGTACGATGCCATCACTTTAAACCCACTACCTAAAAATTTAGTAATTGTTTTGGCCTTAGCCGGCGATTCCACGATCATTAATTGTTTTGACAAAGCATTCTCCTAAATAGACTTATTGTTTATATCATATATATTAGTTAATACAAAATTATCGCCGAACATAATTTGCTGCGCCGATGTTGCGCACCAGGCCTTTCATCTCCAAAAAAAGCAAGGCAGAACCTACCTCATCACTTTTTAGTGTAGATAATTCTATCAATTGGTCAATATGAACCGGGTCGGTTGATAGTAATTCAAAAACCGCCTGTTCGTGCCCCTTCATCGGCTCTGCGATCAACTGATTTTTATTGCCCGACCATGATAAATTATAATTCTCGATAATATCCTGCGAACTCTCTATTAACTTTGCACCCATTTTAATTAACCTATTCGGTCCGGCTGAAAACCCGCTGGTAATAGTGCCCGGCAACGCCAAAACATCCCTATTTTGGTCGATAGCGTGGTGAGCAGTAATCATGGCGCCGCTTTTGATATCACATTCAATTACCAACGTGGCTTGAGAAATTCCTGAGATTATTCGATTTCGTGCCGGAAAATGTTGGCGCAAGGGAGCGGTGCCCAGCGGATATTCGGAGATAATGGCGCCGCCTGTTTTAATAATGTCACGCGCCAGTAACTGATTGTCGGTGGGGTACAGTTTGTCTAGTCCGGACCCCACCACTGCAACTGTTTTGCCCTCGGATTCAACACACATTCGGTGCGCCTTGGCATCTATGCCGTAAGCCAGACCGGAAACAATGGTGATGCCGTGCGCCACCACATCGGGTATTAATTTCTCTACCGCCGCCACGCCATAATGCGAATGATTGCGACTGCCTACCACCGCCAAACAAACCGAATTTAACACCGCGGTATCACCTAACACGTAAAGTAGGTAAGGCGGATCGGTAATTTCTTTAAGCATTGTCGGATACTCATCATCGGTAATCGCCACCGTTTTGACGTTACACTCATCTAATTTTTCGCGAGCGTAATCTACATCAAACTGATCGCGAAATTGGATAAATTCAGCTGCGGTCTGAGGCTTAATCCCCACTTGAGTAAGATTTGACGCGGAACATCTGATTAAATCTGTCTCCGATGCTACTAGTTTTTGATATCCCACCGGCCCAATTTTATAAAAACCGGATAGTAATAATAATTCGTTATGGGTATAATTTGATTTAGACATAATATAATACTATATGTATATTATAGATGAGTAAATTAAATAATCGGAGTTGAGATAATATGAAATCACCAGAAGGACAAACGAGCATTGATTTTGATAGAGTGGAAAAAGATCACACAACCAATCAGAAAGCCGAGTTACTAAAGCTAGATCATAAAGACCGAGAAGAATTGCTTAGATTATTAGATGAGCATTTTGATGGTAAAACGGGCATTTGTTCTAATTGCTACACATTGCAAGACGTACCCGCCGATTATAAATGCGTTGATTGCGACCATCATGCGTCCGAGCTTACATTAGGATTTTTGACTGACGATCTTCACTACGAGGCCGTTATAAACCAAAATTTAGAAACTCTAACCGACTTGCTACCACAAGTTTACGAGGCAAACGGTTTTGGTGCCGAGGAAGCCGCCTAAGCTCTTTCTTGCATTTTTTTGATAACCAGTTGCAACATTTTTGTATATAAAGATAGACCAACGGCCTCCATATTGCCGTGCTGTTCTTTGCCAAGCACGTTTCCCCCACCGCGAATCTCTAGGTCGCGTGTGGCGATGGTGTAGCCGCTACCAAGTTGATCCGATTCGAGCAACGCGGTAAATCGCTGTCGAGCAAGTTGCGATAGCTCTGGGACAGCATAAAAGAAGTAGGCGTATGATTGCTTATCACTCCGGCCAATTCGTCCTCTAATTTGATACAGATCAGACAAACCAAAATGATCGGCTTTTTCCACAATCAAGGTATTGGCATTTGGAATATCCAAACCGTTTTCAATAATAGTCGAGGTAACCAATACATCAATTTTGCCGTTAATCATCTCGGACATAGTGTTGGCAAGCTGGTTCTCTGGCATCTGCCCGTGAGCAAATTTAATTACATGATCTGGCAATTGTTTTCTAAGCTGATCAACTCGGTTAGAAATTGTTTCAACTTCATTATGCAAAATAAACGATTGTCCTCCTCGCGCTTTTTCCTCTTTTAGTGCTTGAATGATTATTCCTTCGTCGGTTTTTCCAACTTTGGAAATAGTTGGCAGACGCTTTTTGGGCGGTGAGACGATCAAACTAATATCACGTAACCCAGACAGGCCCAGGAATAACGTCCGCGGAATTGGGGTTGCGGACAACGTTAGCACATCCACTTCGGCGCGTTGATGTTTGATGGCTTCTTTGTGTTTTACTCCAAATTTCTGCTCCTCGTCCACAATCAACATTCCCAGGTTATGAAATTTAACATCTTTTGATAACAATCTGTGAGTACCAATAATAATGTCGGCTTTACCGGATGAGATTCGTTCTATCGCGCTTTGCTGATCTTTTTCGGATACAAACCGGCTTAGTTCTACAATATTGATCGGCAAACTGGCTAAACGATTTGTAAAAGTGGCAGTGTGCTGACGCGCCAAGATGGTAGTTGGAGTTAGAATTGCCACTTGATATCCGGCGCTTGCACAAGCCCCCGCCGCCCGCACCGCCACCTCGGTCTTGCCAAAACCAGCGTCGCCGCAAATAAGACGATCCATTATTCTGGTTGATGATAAATCAGACAGCACCGCTTCAATTGCTTTGTACTGATCGTCGGTTTCATCGTACGGGAATTGATCCGACATCAACTTTATCCAATCGCCTTGAATTTTAAGTGGCGATCTTTGTTTTATCTGACGTTTTGCCGCAATTAATAGCAGCTCACGCGACATTTTAAATAAGCTTTCTTCAATTTTCTTTTTGGTGGTTTGCCAACGTTGAGATCCCAGTTTGCTTAAAACCGGATGACGCGCGCCAACATAGTGCGTTAATTTGCCGGATTGTTCTGGCGGGACAAATAACTCTCCCCCATCGGCATACTCAATAATCAGAAATGGTTGGTATTCTAAGCGATGGCTCAGATTATTTTCTACAAATTGATCTGTGCGACGAAGTCCGAGCGTTTTGAACAATCCGATACCATGATCTACGTGCACGACGTACTGCCCAGGCTCAAAGCGCAACTCGTCCGAGTCTACAATGTTAGGTGATATGTTCATGTGGTCAACTAGTGTTTTCTGATCATCTGCATACTTTTGCATACTTTCTATAAGATCACCGTAAAAAGATATTTGGAAAGGATTAGGATAATTAACCGGAAATATCTTAATAACATCACCAATAACGGAGTATTGTCCATAGGATGAAATGGTTTCTGATCTCGAATAACAGTTATCGTTTAGCCAGCGAATGATGTCTGACTGTGTTACGTGTTGATTGATTGATAACGAAAGGTTGTTTTGATTCAAAATCGACTCCAACTATTGACTTCTGCAAGACCATATGCTATAATGACACGTTAACCTAAATAATTCAATCCTTTGCGGTTAGGATACTATCTACGATGGTCGATAAGCTATGCCCCTCCTTTGGCTTTTCCCCACGTAGGTAGTATTCTAACTACAACAAAAAGCCCGTGGATGATCAGCCCCATTCCCCCTTGGTGGCTGATCTACTACGGGCTTTTGTAATATTTGATTTATTTTTCGACGTCAACACCCATCGAACGGGCGGTGCCGGCCACGGTGTTCATACCTGCTTCAACAGTGGCTGCGGATAAATCGGAAAGTTTTTGCTCGGCAATTTGACGAACTTGATCTTTGGTTAGTTTGCCAATTTTTTCTTTACGCTGACTGGCCGAACCTTTGTCCACTTTTAATGCCTGTTTGATTAAGTACGCAACTGGCGGCTCTTTGGTGATGAATGAAAATGACCGATCCTCGTAAATAGTCAACTCTACCGGAATAACAGCGTTACCTTTTTCCCGAGTTTGTTCGTTAAACTTGGTCAAAAATTCCATCATATTAATACCGGTACCACCCAAAACTGGGCCAACCGGTGGGGCTGGAGTCGCTTTACCAGCCGGAAGCTGGATCTTAATTTGTTGTTTAATCTTTTTTGCCATTATTATCCTTTACATCTTCTTAACTTGAAGTGAATCAAGAGTTACCGGGGTTTCACGGCCAAACATATTTACTGAAACTTTAATTTTACCTTTGGTTCGATCAACATCTATTACTTTGGCTTCAAAGTTCTTCAACGCGCCATCTGTAATACGGACCAAATCATCAACATCAAAGTCAATTTGATATTTTGGCTCTTCAATACCCATTCGTTTTTTAATGCGTTCTACTTCTTCTTCTGAAATTGGGGTTGGATGAATGCCAAATCCAATAAATCCGGTTACGTTAGGTGTGTTACGTACAACGTACCAACTATCTTCCGTCACCACCATTTGCACCATCACATAACCGGGGAAAATGCGGTTTTCAACGGTTTTGCGCTTACCATTTTTGATTTCAATCTGTTTTTCTTTTGGCACTAGCACGTTAAAAATTTTTTCTTCCATATTCATGGTTTGAATACGTTGTCGCAAGTTCTGTGCCACTTGCTCTTCATAACCGGAATAGGTGTGAATAACATACCAATGGCAGTTTTCTACCGGGCTAGTTGAAGAGAAAGTAACCTCTGCGTTTGATTCTTCTACCACTTCGGCCTGAACTTCGACATTTTTTGTAGCGGGTGTTTTTTTGGCGTTCATAGTTGCCCCTTAAACAAAATTGCTTTAATTATTGAAATAAACAGATAATCGATTGCCGAAACCAAGGCAATTAATCCAATCATCGAGAGAGCGACGATGCCGGTGTGCGCCAAAACCGTTTTTGGTGCAGGCCAAACAACTCGTTGAACCTCTTGATAAACATCTTTTAAATATTGAATCGGCGAAACCATTATTTTGTCTCAATTTGCTCAATTTTTAGGATAGTTTGTTGCTGACGATGCCCTTGGGTTTTTCGATATCTTTTTTTGGCGTGATGTTTAAATACGCGAATTTTAGTTCCCTGTGTGTGCGCCATTACCACCGCTGATACTGTAACCTTTGGGGTTAATGTGGTCTTTGATTTTTCAACGACAGACAGCACGGCCGGCAATTCAATTTTAGCATTTATTTCGTCTAAAAAGCGATCCACGGTAATTGTATCGCCTTTATCAACCCAAAATTGTTTTCCTTTGACCTTAACTAATACTGGCACATCGTCTCCTTAAATCTAAATTTTTGCAAAACAATACTATACTCTTTTGTCAGAGTATATTATTAATTTATTCTGTTAAATCTACAATAACATAATGAATGACATAATGCAACATTTTGGAATATGAATTAAGAACCTTATGAAGTAAGACAATACACCACCGCTGTCATCTCGACTCCCTCCGGGCGTAGCCTACGGGCAGAGCCTCGAGCATTGTCTCGAGGGTGGGACGCTGAGCGTTCCGATACCCCGCTTAGCGGGGTGGAGAGATCTCAAAGAAAAACTGGAAGGGGTTCTTTCTGAAGATTTCTCCAACATATTCGAATTGACATTCTCATTGGGTCGAAATGACAGTTAGCTACGTCTATCTCCTCTCCGAGACCGCCGGATTAGTCAAATTTAATGGCTTTTCGGCGGATAATAATACTCTGGATTATTCCCAGCAGCATAAAGTTTACTATTAACGCCGTGCCGCCGGCGCTAATAAACGGCAGTGGAATTCCGGTTACTGGCATTATCCCTAAATTCATCCCCACGTTAACCAACACCGAAAATAACAACATTAGTGAGAAACCAAAGCAAATTAAGTTGGCAAAGTTGTCTTTTGCGGTAACCGCAGCAATAATTATTCGCCAAAAGATCCCGGCGTAAACAAACAGCACCAACGCCGCACCAACAAAACCAACCGATTCTGCAGTAGCAGCAAAAATAAAATCTGTGTAGGCCTTTGGCAAAAAGTTTAATTGGGAAAGGTGGCCAACCTCTTGGCCAAGGCCTTTGCCCCACAATCCGCCATTTCCGATTGCAATAACCGCCTGTCGCACGTTGTATCCCTTCCCTAGCGGATCACTTTCGGGGTTAAGAAACGTTTCTACTCGATTACGTTGATAATCATGAAGTAAATTTGAAAATGGAGCAACGCGATAAAACGCTAGCACCGAAGCGGTCAGGACCAATAAAATTGATATCAATATCACCGCGTAGTGGGCACGGCGCAATTTAAGCATAAATATTAGGCCTAAAAAGATTGCTACCAATATCATCGCCGTGCCCAAATCTGGCTGAGTGATCACAAGGCCAAGTGGCACGATCAAAATAAACAATGCAGCAAATAAAGTTTTAAAATTTGGATTGTCTAATCTTGGAGATAAAAAGGCGGATAATGTGATAATTAAAGCCATTTTGGCTAATTCAGACGGTTGCAGTTGAAAAAATTTAAGATCTAGCCATCTGGTAGCACCCAGACTAGTCTTCCCAACTAATTCCACCGCAATCAGCAAAGCAACTGTGACTACACAAATTATTATCACATTAGACCGAAGCGACCGGTAATCTACCAATGACAAAATTATCATCGATATTATGCCAATAACTCCAAATTCAACTTGTTTAATGGCTAAATTGTGAGTACCAATATCGGTGCTAGCAAAAGTAAGCGACCACAGCACCACACACCCGATAATCCAAAGCATTATCGGAAATAAAAATAATAGTAAATCTACCGATTTCAGTTTTGAAAACATTATTTTTGTGTCTACTTTTTAAACTGTAAGTCTATCTTACGACCGTTCAAATCTACTTGGATAAATTGATCACCCAAATTTGGTTGATGCTTCACAGTAGATCTGGTACTCTTTTGCACCATATCCAAATACTGATGGTCAGACATCATACTTTGTATGATTTCGTCGCTGCTATTCCACAACACATTTATTGTATCCGAAACGGTTAATGCGTTAGTTTTTCGCCAATCTTGAATACTGCGCACCAATTCGCGAATCATCCCGTCTTTTTCCAGCTCCAAAGTAATAGTGGCATCAAGCCACAATTTGATAGCATTGGAACCAGACTGAATCAAATTTTTATCAGACACAGCAGTCGTAACAAATTCAATGTTATCGATATTTAACTCATCGGTTATCAAACTGGTAAAATCTGAATCTACCAATACGTCAGATTTTAATTGCACATAAGCCTTGCCTAATTTCTGGCGTACTTTAACACCGGCGGCCATGCGCGCTTCCAAACCAACCGAAACTATCTGCCGCACTGTTTTCATACTTTGTATGATTTTTTCGTCCACAGTTTCTGAATTTGGCCATTGTTGCAAATGGACTGACTCGCCTATCAAATCGGTATGAATTTTTTCGGCAATAAACGGTGTAAACGGTGCAATCACTTTAGATAATGTAACCAATACATCAAACATTGTATCAAAGAAATGATTTTTATCTGTTTCGGAGTTTAGTTCATTAGTTCTGTTTCGGCTGCGTCGCAAATACCACGTTGATAAATCATCTACAAAATCGATGATCTCGCGTGATGCGGTTAATACATCATATTTGTCTAACGACTTTGTCACTACCAAAACTAACTGATTCAATCGAGATTTAATCCAAATATCCAAAACGTTGTCGCTTGGTTTGGTGGTATTTTTTTTAGCCCATTTTGACTCATTGGCGTATGTCACAAAATAGCTATAAATATTCCACAGTATCATTAACGTACGCCGTTGTACCGTTTGTAAATCTTTTTCCGCGAACAGTTTTGGCTCTCCCGGGGGGTTAACCGAATAGAAATATAATCTAATGGCATCTGCCCCATATTTATCTAGCAATAACATTGGATCTACAATATTACCCTTAGATTTACTCATCTTTTTGCCATGTTCATCTAGTAAATGCCCCAAGCAAATTACATTTTTATATGGCGCCTCAAAGCCAAGCAGCGTGGATACGGCCAAAAGTGTATAAAACCAACCTCTGGTCTGGTCAATTGCCTCAGAAATGTAATCAGCTGGAAAATGGTTTTTCACCAATTCTTGGCTGCCTGGCAAATGAGGATAGCCCCATTGAGCAAACGGCATTGACCCGGAATCTAACCACACATCTGCCACTTCAAGCACTCGTGTCGCCAATTGTCCGCAAGTTGGGCAGGCGAATTTTACGGAATCAATTTCCGGGCGATGTAAATCGTCAGGCGCCTTGCCTCCGAAATCAGACAGTTCTTTTAGTGAACCAATAACAGTAAGATGATTTTCCGGACAAATCCAGATCGGTAAAGGTGTGCCCCAATATCGCTCTCTAGAGATGGCCCAGTCTTTGATGTTTTCCAACCATTCCAACATTCGGCCGGTTTTGATTGTTTTTGGTTCCCAATTGATGGTTTCGCCGTTTTTGACCAACTTATCTTTTAGCGCAGACATCCGAATAAACCAGCTACTCCTGGCGTAGTAGAGCAACGCCGTGTCGCAACGCCAACAAAACGGGTAATCGTGCGAATACGGCATTTCTGCCATCAAATTATCATTGCGCTTAAGATGATCTAAGATTATATTTTCGGTGTCGTGAGATTTAACGTACATACCCGAAAGTTCGCCTAAATGTGATAAAAATCGCCCATCTTCCCCAACCGTGTGCTCGGTAGGTAACTTTTCTTGAACCCCTAAATTATAGTCATCTTCTCCGTACATTACTGCGGTGTGTACGATGCCGGTACCTTCTGAGGTGTTCACAAAATCGGCTGAATATATTTTGAATGCGTTTTGATTTGATTTAACCGCACCTGAAAACAACGGTTGATAAGATAGCCCAACCAGTTCTTTTCCTTTTATAGTAGAAACCAATTTTGCGCCATCAATACCCATCGCTGCGCGTTTTTGGACATCACCCCACACGTCTGTGCCAATTACATAACGCTCGTCATTAGCCACGTCAATTACTGCGTAGTCGATATCTTGACCGACCGCTAAGGCAACGTTCCCGGGCAACGTCCATGGAGTGGTGGTCCAGCCTATCACAAAGGCTGCTTTGCCTTGTAATTTTTCAGTAAGCTTAAATTTAATAAATACTGAGTTTTCGTTCACCAGTTTGTAGCCCTGCGCCACTTCGTGACTAGATAACGCTGTTCCACAACGAGTACAATACGGCACCACCTTGTATCCTTGATACAATAACGGCTGGCCAAGCCCGTCGGTTTGCTCTGACGCCGCTTTTATGACCGCCCAAACCGATTCAATATACTCGTTAGTGTAAGTAATGTAAGGGTGATTAAGATCGAGCCAAAAGCCAATTCGTTTGGTTAGTTTTTCCCAATCCTGCATAAAGGTCCAAACGTCTTTTTGACATTCGGCATTAAATTTGGCGATACCAAACGCTTCAATTTCTTTTTTATTTTTTAGCCCAAGCTTTTTTTCCACCTGCAACTCAACCGGCAACCCTTGAGTATCCCAACCGGCTTTCCTGTCAACAAATCTCCCCTGCATCGATTTATAACGCGGGAACAAATCCTTAAACACCCGTGATTCAACGTGATGGATACCCGGTTTGGCATTGGCAGTTGGCGGACCTTCAAAAAAGACGTACGGTTTACCGTCTTTGTTTTTTGCCTGAACCTTTTCAAAAATCTTTTCCGTATCCCAATATTTTAGAATCTCTTCCTCAAGAGACGGAAAACTAACTTTGGGATCAACCGATTTAAACATAATATTTCCTTAATCTGGTCTAATTCTAGCAAAATCAGATCGATTAGGATAGAGGCGTATTATTTTGTGACGATGATCAACTTTGTTCGGCCATTTTCTCCGGATTTAATTTGAATGGCCGATTTTGGCACCTGCAAATAATCCGCCAAAACTTCGATTAGCTGCTTGTTTGCTTCACCATCTACCGGTTTGGCGGTTAACCATATTTTTAACCCACCCAAAATCGGCTCTACTCGAACAGACTTTGCAAACGGCATTACTTTAACTAAAATTTTTTGGTTAGATTTGTCCATCTAATGCTTGGTTAACTAATTTATCTGCAATTTTATTTTGCTCGCGCGGAACATGTTGAAATGTAATTTTTCCGCCAAGTTGTGCTTGTAATAGTATGATTTTGTCATACCATGGCCTTAGCTCGGCATTTTTCATCTTATATTCACCTTTAAGCTGCTTAACTACCAATTCGGAATCAAGCCGACATAACACCTCTGCCTGGCCATACTCAGACAGCGCCCATTCCAAGCCCATTACCAATGCCTGATATTCGGCCTGATTATTGGTAGTGACGCCAATAGTTTTTGCAATGCGATGCAATTCATCTTGATTTTGGCCAAAAATTACCACGCCACACGCCGCCGGCCCGGGGTTACCGCGCGATCCCCCATCGGAATACATCGTCAAATTAATCAAACTAGCTCCTTGTTCAAATTGATTATAGCAAATATGACCAGTTACCGCACGTGAGTCCAAAGACTTCTATTGTCATTTCGACCCGAGGAGATTGTCAAATCGACTGCGTTGGAGAAATCTGAGAAAGAATCTTTTCCAGTCTTTCTTGAGATCTCTCCACCCTCGAGACAAAGCTCGAGGAGTCGAGATGACAAGAGTGAAACATTAGCTCACTTAATAGGTTTCTTAATTCACGTGTCAAACCTACTTGACCATCTTGACCGGGATTGGTACAATAGCCAAACGCTACTGTAACCCACATTAATCTATGCTTAGAATAAATTAAAGAAGGGATTAAATTGGCAAACATAATCGAAGTTAAAAATCTGGTCAAACACTACCCCAAATCCGACAAAAACGCAGTGGACAACATTTCGTTTGAAGTCAGAGAAGGAGAGTTTTTTGGTTTTCTGGGTCCAAACGGGGCTGGGAAAACCACTACCATCAATATGCTGGTCAATCTGGTTAAAAAAACCAGCGGATCGGTCAAAATAGATAATCTAGAAGTATCCGAAAACGAAAAAGAGATTTATAAATTAGTTGGTTTTGCAATGCAAGAAGTTGGGTTAGATGAAACCGCTACTGCACGGGAAATGCTGCAACTACACGGACGGCTTTATCACCTCCCGCCTGCCGAGATAAATAAACAGATTAAGGAGCTACTAAAGCTGGTTGAGTTAGAAAAAGTGGCTGACAAATACACCGCCACCTACTCTGGCGGAATGCGCCGCAGATTTGACTTAGCGTTAGCTTTGCTACACAAGCCAAAAGTGCTGTTTCTTGACGAACCAACAGTTGGGTTAGACCCGCACGCTCGGCAGTTAATCTGGCAACACCTGCGCAATCTAAATAAAGCCGGTATGACCATCTTTTTAACCACTCACTTTATGGAAGAAGCCGAGGAGTTGTGTGAACGGGTAGCCATTATGGACAGCGGGCACATCGTAACCGAGGGCACTATCCCCGAATTATTATCCAAGCATAAAACCAAATCTCTGGAAGAGGTATTTCTAGCCACCACTGGCAAAACATTTTTAGATGAAGAAGTGAATACAAAAGCGGTTGATCCGTATTCGAGGGCAAGATCATGAATTATTTTCTATCCGATTGGTATTATTTATCAATCCGCAACATCAAACAAATCTGGCGTCCCCTACTGGCGTTAATTCCGTCGCTATTTATACCGGTATTTTTCTTTGCCGTAAACTCGGCTGCGTTCAAATCGGTATCGCTTATCCCCGGATTCCCGTCTGATTCATATCTAAAATTCATTGCGCCGGTAGCGTTGTTTACCGCCATCTTCTTTTCCGCCGGAAACGCCGGCATCGAATTGGTAGTGGATATTTCGTCCGGATATTTCAAAAAATTGACCATTATGCCCATCAATCACCTTGCCATTATTCTATCAAAGCTGACAGAAGTGGCAGTACAGGCGATTATTCAGGGCTTGATTGTCTTAATCTTACTTTTGGCGATTGGGGTAACGCCAAGCACCGGATTCTTGGGTATTTTAGCCATTTTTGCCATGATGATTATCTTTGCCATGGGCTGGTCTTGTATTAGTATGGTAATTGCCCTTAGAACCGGTAACCCAAGGTTAGTGCAATCAATGTTTGTGCTGGTTTTTCCGTTTCTATATTTAACCACCTCGCAAATGCCCAAAGATTTACTCCCCGCCTCTTATGCCAAATTGGTTACCCTGAACCCGGTTACCTATGTAATTGAAGGCGTGCGAGGGTTGTTTATTCGTGGTTGGGGCGATCCGTCTATCTGGCAAGGTTTTGCCGTAGCCGGAATATTCTTTGTGATTATGATCTTTCTTACCCTAGGATCATTCAAAAAGACATTGAAGTAAGATAACTTTCACGACCTAAGTAGGGGCGGACCCATGCTTGTCCTCCGTAGCCTTCTTGACCTTCCGAAGCTTTAGCGTAGGAGGTGGCGAAGGGGGATGTCCGCCCCGCTGAGCGGGGCAATGGGACGCTCAGCGTTCCGCCCGCTGTGCCGTTCCGAATCTAGGATGAGCGAAGGAGGGAGAAATTAAAGAATGAGCTCCCTCCATCATTTCAAATTGTAAATTTCAAATTTCAAATTCTTGCCCAAAAATTTCAGTATTTTTGTCGAAAAATCATTTTTCTGATACCATCAAGGTATGGAAAATAATCTTAAACCAAACAGAATTCTAACTGGTGATCGTCCCACCGGCGCGCTGCACCTGGGACATTTAGTCGGGTCGTTACAAAAACGAGTTGAGCTACAAGACAAATATCAAACATTTATCATCGTAGCGGATCTGCATTCGCTCACTACTAAATCACAAAAATCCGAAATTGCCGATATCCAAGATCGCATCCGCAACCAAGTACTCACCTATTTGGCAGTTGGGCTAGATCCACACAAAGTAACCATCTATCGCCAATCCGCCATTCCAGAGGTGTGCGAGCTATTTGTCATACTTAGTATGATAATTTCGGTAGCGAGATTAGAGCGCGTGCCCACATTAAAAGAACAAATGGACAATTTACATATCACCAACGCCTCGCTTGGTTTGCTGGAATATCCGGTTTTAATGGCATCCGATATATTAATGGTTGGTGCAGACACGGTGCCGGTTGGTGTTGATCAGTCTAGCCACCTAGAAGTGACGCGTGAAATTGCCGCTCGGTTTAATCAAATGTACGGTAATACTTTACCAGAACCAAAAGCACTACTGTCTAACACCGCCACCCTAATTGGCACAGACGGCAATGCCAAAATGAGCAAAAGCCTGGGCAATGCCATTGGTTTGCTTGACGATCCCGAGGTAGTCACCAAAAAAGTGATGTCTATGTACACCGACCCAAATAGAATCCGCAAAACCGACCCGGGTAAAGTAGAAGGAAATCCTGTCTTTATATATCACGATTTATTCAATGCCAATAAAGATCAGGTGGCCGACTTCAAAGACAGATACGCCAAAGGCCAAGTTGGAGACGTTGAAGTCAAAAAAGCTCTAGCGGTAGCATTAAATAAATATTTAGATCCAATTAGAGATCGTGCTAAATTGCATAACAAACGCGCTTTATTGGATGATATTTTGGAACAAGGTACTATTGCGGCCCGCAAAGAAGCCATCAAAACTCTAGACAACGTCAAATCCGCAATGGGACTATAAAGGAGTATTGACAAGCGTAAACAATAAGAATACAACAAAGGTGTTATGAATAATATCCACAATAACCTGAAAGATTACTTAGACAACTTTGTTTACTGTATATTGCCAGAGAGCAGCATGGTTTCAATTTAAAATTATCGAATCGCGCACTGTCGCGATTTTTTTTAACGTAACAAGATAAAGGAGTAAAAATGGCGTCAATTAAAAAGGGTTTTATCTACCTACTGATGGTGATGTTTACCATCCCCAATCTGCCCGCGTCTGCATTTGCCGCCACTCCGGCCGCACAACCAACCCCCGCGCCGGTATCTGACACTCAATTTACTTTACCCCCCAAACCGCCCATCACCGTACCGCAAGAAATTACTGATAAACGCGGCGAATATTCCAAGACTTTCCAACAACCGGATGGCACAATGCAAGCGGTAGTTTATTCCACTCCAATAAACTACTCGGCAACCGAAAATGGCAAAACCGTATGGAAAGAAATTGATAATAATTTATTACCCACCGACAACGGATATAAAAACGGCGCCAACTCATTCATCCTATCTTTGCCTAACCAACTATCAGACAAACCGGTCTCTATTTCTAGCAACGGCAACGAGGTTAGCTTTGCGCTAGAAGCCACAGCACCGGCACCAAATGCCTTGAATCTATCTAATCTTCAACTTTCCACCCTGTTTACCCCCAGCACGGCAGTTAAAAATAACCAAATTACCTACGGCAATGTTACACCGGGTATAAATGTAACTTATTACGCTATCCCGGAAGGCGTTAAAGAAGAAATTACCCTAAATCAAAAACCCACTCAAACCAGCTTTGTTTATCACTTGCAAACCACCGGTGTTACCGCCCAAAAAGGCGATGACGGGTCAATTAGCTTTTTGGACAAAGACCAAAAAACAGCATTTTATATTCCCAAAATGACAATGTGGGACGCGCGGGGTGGCAAAGATTCCGAAGCAAATGAATATAGCGATGCCATAAGTGTGGCGCTGGAACCGGAAACTGGTGGTTATGTTTTGACCATGACCCCAGATGCGCAGTGGCTTTCAGACACCGCTCGAGTTTATCCGGTAGTAATTGACCCTACCGTGGTGGTAGATTTGCATTACGGTGAGGATAGCTACGTTGAACAGTATTATCCAAATACCAGCACTTGGGATCAAGCCAATTTGTATGTGGGAAATCACCAAGAAGGGACATACCGCAAAGGGCTAACACGCACCCTAATTCCGTTTAGTATCCCAGATCTAACCGACGCAAATATTATCAACGCCACTTTTACTGTCCGCCAAAAAGCCTGTGTACAGATATGCTCCGTCTCTGGAGTAACAGCCAATCTCGTGCCTTGGTTTAATTCAAAGACTGTCAACTGGAATAATCAGCCACTAGGAATAGGAGAAGTTGGGTATCAATATGGCGATAGCGGTCCAAATTATGCAATGAATGTGACGAACGCCTTAAAATATTGGTTTGAATCGCATAACCAAAATGGATCATGGATCGGAGCACTGGCATTTAAATCTGACTGGGAAAATCCTAGTGGTTACCGAATATGGGTGGCTGAAAACGACCCCACCACTCCGCTAGAATATGAACCACGGCTAACAATAGATTATCGTGATTATTATGCTGAATATTCTACAAATAATTTAGGGTCTCAATTAATTGATACAAGTGGTGCAATTGACGTGGTCGCGCAAAACACCGGACGAAATACATGGTTAAAATCTGACACACATTTAAGTTATCACATTTATAATTCTGCGGGGCAATTAGTAACATGGGATGGCGTGCGGACGCTGTTGCCAAGAGATATTGCCCCTCATGGTGATGGAGTAGTTCTTAATGCAACTGTAAAAATTCCAAGTATACCCGGAAATTACACAGTTAAATGGGACATGGTACAAGAAGGTGTAACGTGGTTTTCCGAACAGGGTGTACCCACCAAAGACGTTAGCTTAACCGCCATTGACTACCCCGCGTACGGTGCCACATACAACCTAAATAACCCGCCAACTAGCGCCACTGCGAATAGTACCATTTCTTTGCCAATGTCAGTTACGAATATGAGTAACCAAAATTGGCCAATTGGACAGTTTCAACTCGGATATCACTGGGTTGATTCTGCCGGGCAAACTTATATTTTCAATGGCACCCCACAAAATTTCCAGTCTGATGTGGCAAAATACGGTGCTACTGGAAACATATTATTAAATGTTCCAGCTCCACTAAACGCCGGCAACTACACTTTGCAGCTAGATATGTATCAGGTAAACAACAAAACTTGGTTTTCAACTCAAAACGTGGCTACTAAAAACATTGCAATAGCTATTACCAACCCCGCGCTTTCTAGCTCTATTCATTTAGGTGATGAAAAATATTACACCAAAGCCGGGCCAATAGACTTGGCAACAGGAAACGTAGCTTATTCCAGTACAGATATGACTGTGCCATCTAACACCGGCTTGCTGGCAGTTGGGCGGTCATATAACTCTACCTTAGCCAACACCCCAACTGTTCCAGATGCAAATGGTTATATTCGCAGTTGGCTAGTTAACGGCCCATACCGCGAAAGCAATCAGGCCGGCAGGCTATCAAAGGCATTTATTGCTAATGAAGCCACAGCACAACCAACGGTTGGCTCGGTTTCATCTAGCAACTTGTGGTTCAAAACCTCATCGGCAACGCCGGCATTAGATATTAGCGCCGCGTTAGCTAGCGCTGGCTCAGTTGAATCCGGTTACAACAGTAACGCCACTGTTTACGCGTATACTAATGTTTATGTTCTTAACGCCAAAACGTATCGCTTAAAAATTGGCTCGGCAGATGGCGTAAAGGTGTGGGTTAACGGCAACATGGTTTGGCTTAAAGATGTTCTGCGCGGCATTACCCTAGATAGCGACTCGGTTGATGTGCCGCTTTTAGCTGGTTGGAATAAAGTAATGTTTAAAGTAGCACATGCTTCATCTGCTTGGGCGCTTTCGGCTAGATTTTTGAATACCGACAACACACAAATTACCGGCTTATTGCTAGATACCGATAATCAACTTCCACTTACAACCACCGCTACCATGGGACAAGGATGGCGTGCCAGTTTTGATGAGTATCTAAACTTTGCTGACCCGGATAATGTAATGTACCAAGACGGCACCGGCGCGGTAGATATTTTTTCTAGGAACGCAAATGGAACGTACAAACGCCCAACCGGTCTTTCCATAGACTTAGTTAAAAACGCAGACAACACTTACGCCATTATTTCTAAATCCGGGTTAAAAACCTACTTTTCTAGCACTGGGCTGTTGCAAAAACGAGTTGATCTTTCCGGCAATACCATATCCTATAACAGAGACACAAATGGGAATGTCACCAAAATTGTGGATGGCGGGCGCTTTATAACACTTACCTACACCGGCAAACGGCTAGAAACTGTTACCAACCAACTTGGTCAAAAAATTACATATTCTTATAACACCACCGTAACGCCGTTTAAATTAACAAGTGTTATAGACCCGCTGGGTGGATTATATGCCTATCAGTACACACCAGCAGGAAAAATGACCAGGTATGTGGATAAAAACGGCAGCTCTACTTACATTTATTACGATATTCAAAACCGCGTTTCAGAGGTTAAAGACGCACTGGGCAACAGCAGCAAACTGTCATACAATAATCGGTCGGTTGATATAACAGACGCTTTGGGGCGAAAATCTAACGCCACTTTTGACCAGAACAATTTGTTAATTAACTTTACCAACCCCAAAGGCTATCGCCAAATTTACGGTAATGATGGAAATTATAACGTTACCACTATTACCCCAGACCTCCCAGAAAACGAATATTACTACTTTAATTACACCAACACCTACGACGCAAATGATAACTTATTGACTTCCAAAGACCCAATGGACGCCACCACCACCAATGTTTATGCGGGCTACGACTTAGTTAAAACTACCGATCCAAAAGGTAATGTTACCACCGCCACCTATTCGGTCGACGGCCGCCGGTTGTTGTTATCTACAACAGACGCCAAGGGAAATGTAGATTCAGCTACTTATGATGCCAAGGGGCACAAAGTTACCGTTACCGATTCTAAAGGAGCCATAACCAAATTTACATACACCGCAGATGGCGATGTGTTAACCACCGTGTCGCCAAAGTTAGAGACATCTACCTTTACGTACGATACCGTTGGCCGCAAACTAACCGAGAAATCGGCCATGGGAAACACGCTTACTTATGCTTATGACAATTTGGGGCGCCTAACCAGCATTAAAGACCCGGCTGGCATTACAAACCGATACGAATATGATAAAAACAGCAACAAACTAAAAGATATTGACCCCAAAGGAAACGTCACTACTTACACTTATGATAAATTAAACCGGCAGATCAAACTTACCGATGCGGTGGGAGCAATAACTTCCACCACCTTTGATGCTGTTGGCAATGTAGTTAAAACTACGGATGCCAAAGGCAAAATGACCATTAATACCTACGACGAGCTAAACCAGCTAACCAAAACAACTGATGCCACCGGCGTTCCCGAAACAGCAGTGTACGATAGAAATGGCAATATTACGTCTGCCACAGATCAATCCGGTAGCACCACCACCGCCACAACTGACAAAAATGGTAATGCAACCCAAATTACCGACAAAGATGGCACCACAAGCGTATCGTACGATAAAAACGACAATGTAGTTCAGACCACATCTACCGTAAAATCTGAAAACGACACCATTACCTATGATAAAAATGATAATGTTACCGCAGTTCAATCTAACATTACCGGCAACAATACCCTAACCTACGACAAAAACGATAACGTGGTTACTAGCGCCGTTTCTACCGCCACTGTAGCCACCGTATACGATGCCAACCAAGAAGTTAGCCAAGTTTCAACCACCCTGGCTCAAACCGGCCAAGTGCTAACCAACATTTTGACCAAAGACGCCGAAGGCAAATTAACAGCGGTTAAAAAACCAAATGGTGATACCACTTCCTACACCTACGACACCTCCGGTAGAGTTAAACAGGTAGTTAACAAATATAAAGCCGGCGCCATACAACAACAGATTTCATATACGTACGATGCTAATTCAAATATTACCACCGCTATAGATTCGCTAACCGGCACACGTACCTACGCATACGATGCACGTGACCAGTTAACCGGTGAAAACGGTACCACTTATTCATACGATTTAATGGGCAACCGCACCAAGAAAACTACGGCGGCCGAAACCATTACCTACGCCTATGATGAACTGGGTGATGCAAACCGCCTTATCAAAGAAACCAGCACCGTTAACGGAACAAAAACGTACGAATATGATAAAAACGGCAATGTTACAAAAGTAACCGATAGTAAAAACGGCATTACCCAGTATTTCTATGATGCCGATGACTACTTTATTAAAGCAATAACACCAGACAACACTACGGTAGAATACACCTACAACGAATTAACCAAACAGCGAGCCACCCGCACCGAAACATCACCCACCGGCGTTGTTTCTACTACCAAGTTTGTCTATGACGGAGACAAGCTGGTTTCTGAAACAGACGCGGCAGGAAAAATGCTGCGCACTTACACTTGGGACGAAGATGAAAACTTATCGTCCGTAACCATTCCAGACACAAACAACAATCCGCAGACCTATTATTACCTTAAAAACGGCCATTCAGACATTACTGGGCTTACAGATGCATCTGGCAACCGTTTAGTTTCATACTCTTACGATGCATGGGGCAATGTAACAGTTTCAACTATGGGTGGGCCGACACCAGATTCCCGAGCCGTACCTCAGCCACCAGCTCCACAAAATAATCTGGATAAATTAAACCCTCGTCTATATGCCGGGTATTGGTATGACAGCACGATTAAGCTATACTATATGAAAGCTAGGATGTACGATCCAAGTTTAGGACGTTTCACCAGCCAAGACCCTGTTGTTGCAGATAATACCGCACTAGGATCAAATCCATATATCTATTGTAATAATAGCCCATTAACACACACAGATCCCAGCGGTAAAATTATTTTCTTGGCTCCTTTAATAATCTACTCGCCTTTGATTCTAGCTTCACTATTTTACATTGCCAATAGCCCAGTGATGCAATGTTTAATTGCAAACGACGTGAGTACAGTATTCGACCCAAATACAACTAAAACGGACAAAATAATTGCGGGTGTCGGACTTGTTGGGGATTTGACACCTGTAGGTGGTGGCTCTACTACAAAAACTGCAGCAAACATTGCAAAAACAAGCACCGCAGTCAACACCGCAAAAAATGTTATTAAAACTGAATCGCATCATATTATCCCAAAATATCTCGGTGGTGCTGCCAAAGCAGTGCGGGCAATAATTCCCAAAGAATATCACCAACAAATCACCAATGCATTTAGAGCTGAGGTGGCATACGGTAAAGCTGCGGAATATTATCGGCTGCTAAAGCAGAATGACTACTCCCAGTGGGAAAAGGAAGTGGGAGAAGTAATAAAGAAAGTTTATGATAAATTACCGATTGACAATTTTCTAAAAGAAATTAAATAAGGAAATTTCGTGCAAATAGAATATTCATTTAGATTCCATAGAGATAAAATTCCACAATCATTTATTGATAAATTCCATCACTTGGAACACGAACCAAACAACACATCTATTTTTGCGGTGAGAGTGTGCACGAACAATCATGATTTTAAATCAATATTTGACTATTGGGAGCACAACCCAGAAAATGCATATTCACCTTTGGCGTTAAATAAATTCTCTGAATCAGAGATGAGGTCAGCTGAAATATTGTATCTTAATCGAATCGCCGACGTTCCAAATGAAATGTTTGCGGAAGAGTACGGTACAAAATATGAAGTACTTGGCAAGGGCGGGACGGGGAAAGAATATACAATGAACATTAAAGGTGTTGGCCAGCCGATTGTAACGGTGGATAGTTGGGAAATAAAAAAACAGATATCGCCCCTAAGAATTAATGTGAGCAAATTATCCAAGAAAGACATACAAAAAACATTTTCAGATGAAACAATTATCTCAAAACGACTTAAAGAGATATTGGAGAAAAATAAGGTTACTGGGTGTAAAATTGATCCTGTATACAGACCTGTAAAAATAAAAGAAAGCGCAGAAGACGTTGATTATTATTCTGACGAGAAAAAATTATCAAAAGATTTCTATCAGCTAAATGTTGTTCCAACATGCGGTTACAGTGTGCCACCGACCAAATTTGGCATAAAATTTCACAAACTAGAGTTGGAAGACCAGCTCGAACCAAATCCGTTGTACGACAAGGTTATTGAAGGATTTAGAACAACAGCTGGCCCAGGTATAGGAACGAGTTTTTATTTTAACCGCAAGAATTGGCCTAATACAGATTTTGCTAAGACGTCTCAATTTAGATCATTGCAATACTTACACCCATTCATAATAATTTCTCAGAGGCTTTATCGAATTTTAAAAGAGAATAAAGTAAGCGGTTTCGAGGCAGAACCAGCGTATTTTGTTGATTAAAGTTTAGTAAAGAAAGAAATTATATGTTTTTTAACAGAAGACTAAAAGATAATGGAACATTGCCCGCAACAAAGGAAGAACGATTTTGGAGGTGGTTTTCTGATCATTCAGACGAATTAATGGCCGTTCGAACAGGCCGAGAACGTATCTGCAACCAACTTTTTTCAGAAATGCAAAAGGTTGCTAAAGGCATAGTTTATTTATTTGGCCCAACGGTTAACGGAAAAAGGGAGTTCATTGTTACTCCCGATGGAATTCCCCCTCTAATCGATTCTGTACAAAAACTTGTTAACGTTGCACCTGATTTGGATGTTTGGAAAGTTATTGCATTCAAGCCAAGGGTTGGCTCTATAACAGCGTTCTCAATAGGTAAATTAAATATCGATCCGAATAAAGATATGTATTTTTCATACAATGATAGCGGCGGCGAGAGAATGGCACTAAAAATATACATTGACGGCTACGACTCATCAAACAAAGCTTTTACCTCCCTAGCCTACATATTATTGGATATGGCATTGGGAGAATACAACGTTATGACAAAACTATCTCTACCGGAATTACTCAAACTTCCTGAAAATTACAAGGAATTTGGACTGATTCCATTTTCTGAGCTGCCAAAGGCATTCGATTTAAGATTTAAGAAATAATTGCTGGTGATAAATGGGAAAAATCACATAAATCACCGGGCATTA
The DNA here is from genome assembly GCA_041660565.1 of Patescibacteria group bacterium. NCBI lineage: Bacteria > Patescibacteria group bacterium. The sequence continues at coordinate 121,315 of JBAZWC010000001.1, read as the reverse complement.
TAAGAGTATAATAATGGTAGATATTTGAGGAAATAAATGCGGAAGATTTTCAGCATCAAATTATATCCTGCTGTGGGGCAGTTTGTTAAATATGTCATTGCCAATATAATATTCATTGCGCTTTTTTTGATATTTTTTGCCACGCTTAGAGAAAGTTTCAGCCTGTTTAGTCAAGAAAGAGAGCTGATTGCGGTATTTATTGCTTTAATTGCCGCCATTGACGTGTGTTTTTTATTTGTCAGAAAACGTGTTTTTAATACCGCCGGGTCTGCGCCACGCCATTTGGTATTAAAGTTTTTTATAATTTATATTGTTGGCTTAGTAATATACGGACTAACTTTTCTGATTCTTACCAGTGCAATTTACTTACATTTGCCCCGCTACATCGGGTTTTCGGCCGCATTTACTTTGGCCACGTTGTGGGGATTTTTTACTAATAAGCATTGGGCATTTAGATATCGCGAAGCAACATCACCTGCGCCTACTACCCGCTCCAAGCGTGTATTTCATATTCTAAAGCTGGCCACATTCGTCATCATTTTGCTATGCGGGCTGGGTTATGGCGCAAACGAAGGTTATTTGGGAATTTATCCCCCATTTCCCAATCACCCCAAAACCACCACTTTGAATTGCAAATATTCGGGCAAAGATTTGAAGGTAGATGTAGTAACGCACCAAAACGTGAATCACTACTACACTCAGCACAATTATTTGCTTAATACCTCATATTTTGCCAAAAACCAGTTTGCCAAATTTATTTATCAAAACGACAAAGATAATACCGTTGATAAGCTGGTTAGCGATATTGTGGCCGTGGGCAAAGCCAACAATTTGAATGATGATCAGACGCTAGAGCTTGCCACCTGTTTTGTGCAGAATATCCCGTACGATGATGCAAAGGCAGAAATAGTTTTGAACGTAACCGGCAACACCGCCGACACCGAGCAATATCCTTACGTAACTTTATCTAAAAATAAGGGAATTTGTACCGATAAAACGTATTTGGGCAGCATAATACTGAATAAATTGGGCTACGGCACCGGCATTTTCTCGTTTAATGATGATAATCATATGGCGCTAGGAATTAGCGCTCCTAGTGGATATACCGATTTTAACACAAAGTATACTTATGCAGAGATGACGAATCCGGCTTTTATTCCAGGCGATATTCCGGAAAGCATAAATGATAATAATGGTGTGCCGGTTTTAGACATTACTGAGGTAAAACCAATTTCGGCTAGCGAAAATCCGGATACCATTTCGGTGGAACGTAAGAAAGCATTAACAGCGCCGCGATTTGTGGTAGATATTAATAGCGGTAAATCTTATGAACGCATTGTGCAGATAAAAACGCTTAAACAAGACATTGAAAAAATGTATAACCAACTAGCGGATGAGAAAATTTTGTTACAGAAAAAGTATGATAATATTATGTCTTTGGAGAAATCTCAAGATCAATTCTATAAAAACTATCTGGCAGACCCTACAGAGCAAAAATATAACGCGTATTCGGAAAAATATAATCAATACAAAAGCACCATAGACTCATACAACGGCGCCATTGCAGATTATAATAAGTTGTTAGAAAAATATAACGCCGCCGTTAAACAGTACGAAGGTTTTTACTTTAACACCTTGCCGGAATAATTACGCTGCAACCTTTTTGTTCAAGTTTAGGGCGTAAAACGTACCGAGGCGAGGACCACCTCGTGTTTCTTGTTCGAGCATAGCGAGAACTACCTTTATTTCACATCGCATCACAGAGTTCTCGGTGCGCACACCTCGAGCAAGAATTTGAAATTTGAAATTTGATAATCGCGAGCAAATTGCGAGTGATTTCGATGCGAAGCATCTAATTTAATGGTGGAAAGGATTCTTTCTCAGATTTCTCTCTCCAAGCCGTAGCTTTACGAGCGGAGGCCAACGTGGTCGCTCGAGCCAGCTCCCCGGGTCGAAATGACATAATAATTTCCGGACGCGTCCCCATGTTTGACTTATTTTGGCTAATATGGTAGAATTACAATATCCGGAATAAGGGATTCCCGAGGTATACTCGGGATAAAATTTTTATGAAAATACGCAACGTTGCCATTATTGCTCACGTTGACCACGGTAAAACTACCTTGGTTGATTTTTTGTTAAAGCAATCTCACACTTTTCGTGATAACGAAGCCTGGATGACCCAAGATTTAATCATGGACTCGTCTGATCAAGAACGCGAGCGTGGCATTACCATTTTAGCCAAAAACACCGCCGTTTTTTACAAAGACACCAAAATTAACATCATTGATACTCCCGGACACGCCGATTTTGGCGGTGAGGTAGAACGTACTCTAAATATGGCTGATGGTGCTTTGCTCATCATCGATGCACAAGAAGGCCCGATGGCGCAAACCAAATTTGTACTTAAAAAAGCGCTAGATCTAGGTTTGAAAGTAATTGTAGTCATCAACAAAATTGATAAACCAAACGCCAGAATCGAAACCGTTATTCGCCGTACTCAAGATTTATTTTTGGATTTAGCCACCGACGAAGCTCATTTGGATTTTCCGGTGTTTTACGCTATCAGCCGCGAGGGCAAATCGTGGAAAGAATTACCCGCAAATGTAAATGAATCAGCCGATCTAACCCCGATTTTTGAGGCAATATTAGACTATGTACCGGAGCCAGAAGTGTCTGACGGTACTTTTCAAATGCTGGTAACCGCTTTAGACGCGGACTCGTATCAAGGCACCTACGCCATTGGCCGCATTGTTCGTGGCACCGCCAAACCCGGGTTGAATGTAACTGTGATCTCCCCTACTGGCAATCTAACCAATGCCAGAATTGAAAAAGTTTACGTTAATCGCGGGCTTAAACGAGTAGAAGTTGATATGGCGGAAGCGGGTGAAATTGTGGCAATGACCGGCTTAAAAGGGGTGCGCATTGGCGAAACCGTGGCAGACTCTACAAATCCAGAGGCATTACCAACCATCGCTATTGAAGAGCCAACCTTAAAGATGTCGTTTGGCGCCAATACTTCCCCGTTTGCCGGGCGCGAAGGCAAATTTGTCACCAGCCGCCAAATTTTAGATCGCATCAAAAAAGAGCTGGAAACCAACGTTTCAATGCGATTAGAGGAAAATAACGGCGAATTTATCATCTCGGGGCGGGGTGAGCTGCATTTATCCGTATTTATTGAAACTTTGCGCCGCGAAGGCTTTGAGCTACAAGTTGGCAAACCGCAAATCATTACTAAAATGGTAGATGATGTTGAATGTGAGCCGCTTGAAGAGTTGACTATTGATGTAGCAAGCGAACACGCCGGCGCCGTTACCAGCGAAGTCAGCCGCAGACGCGGCATCATGCAGTATCAAGAAGTTCAGCAAGACGGCACAACCCGATTGTGTTTTCACATTACCACCAGAGGAATGCTGGGACTTAGAAATCAATTATTAACTATTTCACGCGGCACCGCGGCGTTAAGTTCGTTGTTTTTGCACTTTGAGCCAATGGGCGCCGCTATTCCGAAAATGCGTTTGGGCGCGTTGATGGCCTCGCAAAGCGGCAAAGCGGTAGCGTACGGCTTGGCCAACGCGCAAGAGCGTGGCATCACCTTTATTCCGCCACAAACCGAAGTTTATGAGGGAATGATTGTGGGATTACACACGCGCGAGCAAGATATTGAAATTAACGTGTGTAAAGAAAAACAGTTAACTAACATTAGATCGTCTAACTCGGATATTTCGGTGCAGCTAACTCCGCCAACCAATTTGTCGCTAGAGCAATCAATCGACTTTCTAGAGGATGATGAGTTGCTAGAGGTAACTCCGAAGTCTTTGCGCCTACGCAAAAAACTACTCCACGCCCTAGACCGCTCCCGCGCTAGAAAATAACCCTGTCATTCCGGTCCGCCAGCTGGCGGATGATCCGGAATCGATATTAAGGAATTTAGGATTTTTTGTATAAAAAAAAGCCCCCGCCCAGTCATAATGACCTGAGTCGGGGGTGTGCGGATATTTCACCACACTAGGGAGGTGCTACCGGAACTAGTTGGGCACAATCTGTGCCCGATACTGGAAGAGCGAGATGTCAGGCGTAATGAACAGCCCGCTACCATCTCCGCTCATGTCAACGCCGATGCCCACAACCTGCTCCCCGTTCGGGAGCGGGGTTGAGGACAACAGGCCTCCCGACTTGTCCCAGACCTTCACGGTCTTGGACGTGCCGTCGGTGCCCACGACGCAGTTGAATCCGGGCGGGCTATACAGACTGAACAGGATGCCCGGTTTGGCGATGGCAACGATTGACCCGGTTGTCCGATCCAACTTCCAGATTGTCAGCATAGTCGGATCGGATCCGTCGCCTGTACCCTGATAGAATACGTACCGATCGTCGCCAGTTACGGCAGTGGCACGGTCGGTGCGTAGCTGGGTGTACGCCAGGGTGTTCGGGTCGTACTCGCGAATACCGTTGTTGCCGCTAACCAGCACCTTACCGGTTTGGGCCACGTAAGCAGCGTCATTAGCCCCCGCAACCGTCAGAGTGTTGACAACTGCTCCGGTCTTGTTGAGTAGCCGAACTTGCCCAAAGTTCCGGCGCACAGCCCAGACAACATCACCAGAGGTAACGGCCACCGGGTAGCCATAGTCGGCGGTCTGCACGGTGTTCACCACCGTGCCCGCGGCGTTGAAGAAGCGGATGGTATCCGCCTTATCAACGGCCACCGCCCCGCCAGTCTTGAACATGTAGAACGTACTAACCATCTTGCCGGAGTTATCCGAGTTGGTATTGTACGTACCACCGGTGAAGGTCAGCTTGCCGGCCTTCCCCGGGTCATACGGCACTTGGTTGTTAACCGTAAACGCGCGAGACAGCGTTACGGTCTCCAACTGCCCCACTGCCCTAAAATTCAGGGTGTGGTTGGCGTTGGATAGAGTAGTCGTGTCAAGCGGGAACGAATTGCTTGATGCCAACATCTCGGTACCAGAGTCTACCTTCCAGTACACGCTTGTGGCGTTCTGGGCGGCAAACTGCACGGTAACCGTGCCGCTGACAGTCTGCCCTTCCGTAGGATTGGAAACCCCAATGGTCGGGTGGGCAATGGCGTTGCCGTTGACTGCTGCCGGCTGGTCCATCGCGTTAGCGATATGTGCCGTTAGCGTGAACGTGCCAGTGAAAGCCGCGGCGCCTGTGAAGGTGTACGTTGTCTCGCCGGTGTTCTTGACGATGTTACCCGCATTCGGCGGGTTGATCACCCATGTGGCCTCAACGTTCACCGGAACGCGGGACGTGTCAGCCGCAGTAACGCGGACAACTTCAGCTCCCGTAGCTCGGGCGTTTTGCGCCCGCGCCACCAGCGTCATTTGCCCGCCTTGTGGGATGTTGAAGTTGGTGGGGTTGGTTGATGTGGACTCGGGGACGATGGTGATCGTTGCCGTGCCCGTCAGTAGCTGGTCGTATTGCGGATCTCCGGATTCGATTGGGGGATGATGCGTCACGAACGTGAAGTTGAAGACATCAGCCGGAAGATCGTTGATCAAGCTGATGCTCCCATCGGGGTTGACCGACAGCGTGCCGGTACCCGATGTCTTGTTGACGCTCTCGATCTTGCAGGTGCCGTAGTTAGTGCCGGTTTTGTCGCCGACCCACTGCACCAACAGATTGTGCGTCTTGAGATACTGCGAACCAAAGGTCGCGGTGGCCACGTTGGCCGACCGAGTCTCTTTGGCCGGGGGGTTAGAACCCCCACCGCCTCCACCACATCCGACCGTCGCGATGACGATCATAGCGGCGAGAAGCAGAATTAGATTTCGCTTCATCTTACTGTCTCCTCCTCGCCGCACCTACGTGTGGCGATAGATAGTGCCAGCCTTTTAAGCCGGCGAGTGTGCCAAGTATGTCGAACCACATCCGGGTTTAGCCAGATACGGTGCGCCAGCTTGTTTGGCGGCACTAACTAGAGGAGTTCTTGAAATGTTATTAAGGTTCTAACATCATATCTATATATAGAATAAAGGGCGATGCAAAAAATCGCAAACTCATCAAGAGAATGCGCTAGAAAGCATCTGCCGTTTTTAGACCATATTGGTAATATGTGTTACTCATACACCAACACTCTATACTATTTTTTAAACTTTGTCAATAGTTTGCGTGACAGACGCTATGCTAATACCCTTCTCATCTCGGGGAGAAGGTGGAACGCTAAGCGTCCCTTGACCCCGCTTAGCGGGGTGCCCGTAGGGTGGATGAGGAGCTCCTCACCCGGCTTACAGCCACCCTCTCCTCACGAGGAGAGGGGACAAAAGTGACATCCATTTTAGAATTTAGTGCTTAGTGCTTAGAATTTGAAATATCTCCCCCGAGTGTGAAGGGATACCACCTCGGGGGTGATATTTTTTATGGTTGGGTTAGAGTACCACCGGCATACACGGCGTAGTCAAACAGACCTAACAACGCTCCTGAGCTTCTATCTACATTTGCCTCTAGGCGGCGTTTTATTCCCCCATAGTAACCAATAGACTGTACCTTAGTGATATCGGATTTTATAGGCACCGTGCCATCGTTAGTTTTATTATATGCCACCAGGCTAAAATTAATCCCAGAAAAGGTGGCGACATCTGAACTAACAGGTTTGATACGTATTTTAGTTATATTTCCCGTGGCGTTTGAGGTGCCGAAACCTACTAGAGGCGTTGAATGATTGGCGTATTCTGACCCCATAACCCTATCTTCAGTACACTCCGTGTTACCACCACAGTTGTTGCGAATATATTCTATTAATATTTGGTCACGTCCATCACAATCCCTGTCAGTACAAGTCCAGAATATATTTATATTCCCCGGCACGTCTGCGCCAACGCCGGTTTCCAGTGTAAACTCTTTAACATTACCGTTTGCCAAAAAACCCGGGTCGGTAGTGGCGCAGGGGCTGGCAGAACATGGCGACATCGGTTGTGGAGGGTTGGCACCGGACACTTTTCCCATAGTATCAATTTTGCTGGTGATTTTTAGATCATAAACGTATTCGGTTGGATCTGGCATTGTGAGCACTCCGTTGAGTAACGGACTAACCGACGTTCCCAGATCTGTATCGGTGGCGTTATTTGACAATGCCCCATTTGCACCGAATCGCGCTAGCCGCACTCGCTCGGGGAATGACTCTGGCACGGCCTTTGCCAGGTCATCTACCGATAAGTTGGAATTTAGGTTGCTTAAGGTGCAATCTACGGCGCCGGTGAGACAGGTTGGCGATTCTAGATTTTTGTCTGACGCTAACATAGCTAAGCCCGTTTCTATTCCCGCTTCTGCGGCGTAGTACGCTCCTAATGAAGAGTTAGAAGAAGCAGCGGTCTTTTGCTCTTTGATAGCAGAGCGCCCGATAAAAAAGATCATACTGGCAATTAACGTAACTATTACTAACGTTAAAATTAACGCCGAACTTTTAGCTTTTGGTAGATAATGTGATAATTTGTGTTTCATCTTGTTATTCTTTCTTTGAGGTCAGATTTCGGGAGGACAGGTATGAGTCCTCCCCTACGGACCAGGAGGCCTATCATTGGCAGTTTCCAGTGGTACAAACCGGGAAGGCAAACGAATAATCACGTGAAGTAAGGGTGGTTTGATAAGTAGTAACTCGGTCTGGCGCATTGGTGGGATACATTTGCATACTCCAGGAAATATATGGCTGTGACAGCGCGCCGTAATCGGTTAGATTACCATTTGTATCAAATTTGGCTAATTTTGGATTGATGCCATAGAATTTTAGATTTTTGACCGAAACTTCGGCCGGTAATATTTGCCCGGCAGATGTCCAGTTGGCCCCACACGGGTTTGGTGGCACCGTATCGAACGCGGCGACAGTCTGACGCACCATTGGCAATGATTCGCCGGCGCATGGCGTACCAATATACATCCAATATCGCGGGGTGTCTGGTTTTGGTATGATAATTCCACCTACCCCATTAATCGTCCCGCCATCGGCAATGTCATAAGAATTTAGAGGGAGATTGTACGCATCGATGAACAAAAAACCGGATGCTTTATAATCTGGCAATGCGCCACATATCCTCGAACCACCATCGGAAGAAATTAAACACATAGTGGTAACTGCCGCCGGTCCAGAGGAGGACAGCGTGATTGGCATGGTGTTGGTGGCGCGAATTTGGCGGGTTAGCCAATCATTAAACGTTTGAGCCGCTCCCCTAGTTACCCTGTCTTCAGTAGCTGCCCCACTGAATGAAATTGACCCGGAAAATGTACCGATAGTGATAACTATGATAGCGGAAAAGATTGCCGAGGCAATTAATATTTCAATTAAGGTGTATGATTTTTTCATATTCATTTTCGTTATAAAATTAAAAATTTAAAATTATTAATTTGGTCTCCAGTCGGTTAGATATGTTGCCAGCAATACCGCATTGTCTTGGTTAGTAGAAAACCGGTTTGTTTCATCCCAGCTTACTCTAACTAAAACCTTGACCATGTGAGTTTGTGAGTTTACTGCCCCTGCGCTAACCCAGTCAGCGGGATAATTGGCGGTTTCGGCGTTCTGAATGGCGGGAACTTGGCTGATAGTAATTTGGCGTTTAAATTCGGCGTAGCCAGCAGGGGGTGCTGAAGCACAATCTTGAGCGTACGCCCCGGCCACATTGTTACCTTGAATAGTTTGCCCGGCCACACCTACCGCTGTCACACCCAATGTTCGGCGGGTATTCCCTAACATAATTGTTTTATTCGAATCTCCTTCCGGAACAAAAATTCGTTCTGCTCCGGGGCAATTATCGGCAAAAATGGTACCTATAGAGGTATTAGTTGACGGACTATCAGATTCGAACCCCCCGGTATCAACTTTATTGTATGATGAAACTCCGAATGCCGGTAACCACACACGCCCACCCGCAGCATTATAAAATAAATACTCCATTACCGCACCAGCACTTAGCTCTAATGTTGGCTTTGATGGATCTGTAGGAAGTGAATTTGTTAGCGAAAAATCGCCGGTGTTAGTGGAGGTTTTACTGCTTGAGGAGTTGTTTCGGCCGTCTTGGCAATAAAATGTTGGGGGGCTGGTTAAATCGTTTGCAGCGATATACCCGGCGTATGTTAGGAAACAGTCCCAAGGAACTTTTGTTCGTAACGTTTGTAAGTGAATTTCTGATTGTTTGATCAGGTAGTTTGAATCGCGAATCTGACGCACGCCTTCTATCCCCTCTTGTGCCAATAGCGTGGCGACTTCTTGATGGCGCACTAATGACGCTTGGCTAGATGATCTTTGCCTTAAAACCGCGGCAGCCGAAACTATCGAGATTACAATTAATCCCGAGACTAATACTTCAATTAAACCAAACGATTTTTTCATCTTGTTCATCATCTTATTGCGGCGTAAACCCATTCGGAGCTTTATTGGTAGAAGTAACTTGCCCGGTTAGAATATTAATAAACAGCGTTGAAGTGTAGCTGTCTGCATTGCCTAGAGTAATTATCGCAAACTTATTATTGGCAGCTAGTGCCGTGGTGTATGTGGTTGCCCCAATATTCACTAAATTACCGGTGGCTAGAATTTGATTTAGCTGGATATCAAAACCTGTTCCACCCGCGTATGTGGCTTGGGCACGAAAGCCACCATCTGGTGAGTTAAAGGCAAAGAATATCGGGTGGGTTGGGGCGTTAGTAGTACCATTTTGGATAAACTGGGCCGGGCTTTCGATGGTTTCAATTTTCACTATCCCAATTACCGAGATCCAGATGCTGGTAGCATCATCGGGATCAGCGGAAACGTGCAGTGCCAAAATAGCATACTGATTTTGAGCTAAATTTTGAACATCACTGTACTGCCCACACGTGTATCCAGCCGGGTAAGAGCCATCTGGATCTGCCGCGTATGCCGGTTTAATGTTGGTTGGGGTAGTTCCACCCGGATTGGCATAAAAACCATAGGCATTAATTGACCACCAGTTAGATGACACTCCGGATAAAAACGGACAGGTGTTTGGGTCTGGTGCGGTAGCAAAGGATTGGGTTTCAGCTAGAGCTTGGCGAACAGTTTGTGCCGCAATGTTCACGTTATTTGACCGGCCGTATTTGGATAACGACGGCAAAATAGTGACCAATAACAGACCAATTATCGATATGGTTACCAAAAGTTCAATTATCGTAAAAGCACGTTTACCCAAATTAATCCCCTCCGGTGTTACGTTTATTGTAACATATATTTTGATTCACATGTCATTTCGACTCCTCGGTTTCCCTCTCCTCCTTGAGGAGAGGGTGGTCGAAGACCGGCCTCCGGCTCGTAGACCCTCCGGGCGTAAGTCCTACGGGCTGGAGCCTACGGCTCGGAGAGGTGAGGAGCTCCTCATCCGCCCTACGGGCACCCCGCTAAGCGGGGTCAAGGGACGCTTAGCGTTCCACCTTCTCCTCCAGAGGAGAAGGGTTTTTTCACAACTCCCCAAATCACCCCAACACCCCTAAAGTATTTACTTTAAATACCAATTTACGATTCGGTCACCCCATAGTAAGACAATCACAAAACTGGCCAAAAGTATCGGTAAAAACGGTACGGGGTCGGTTCGTTTTTTAATTTTGAGGGCCATTAACCCAACACCATATATCGCTCCTACCCAAAATCCGGTTAATATCCATAATAACCCAAGCGGGTATCCCAAAATTATTCCCACCGGCACCGCCACCAACACATCACCCCACCCCATCCAGCGCTCTTTTGAAACAGTCGTTAGCAAGAATAACAATCCGGCGGCAGAGGCAACACCAAGCAAAAGTGAGACTAAGCTGTGTTGTGTAAAGACGGCTATAATCACCCCAATTACAATTGCCGACCAGAATAGTTCGTCGTGCACTTCCATTTGTTTGACGTCTTCAATAGACATAAGCAAAAAGATATACCCAAAAATGATGGTTAGTATGGCAAGGATTATTTGTGATGTTGATTCGGGTTGATAATGCCACCAAATTAGCCCCGCCAGAATTGCCGATAATAGTTCGATAATCGGATATTGGATGGATATTGGTTTGTGGCAATAGCGACATTTTCCGCCTAAAAGCCCAAAGCTAAGCACCGGGATTAGGTCAAACCAGGATAAGGTGTGTTTGCAATGTACACAATTAGATCTGGAGGTGGCGATACTCTTCCATTTACCAAAGCGCAAGTTGACCACGTTCAAAAATGACCCGATAAATAGTCCGAATAACGCCGCAACAATCCACATATCCCCTCCTCAATAAAACTGTCCCCTCGGCGTCAGAGAGCATCGCATTACGCGACACAACAATGACGCAGAGATGGACAGTTAGATAATAAATATTATCTTTGTGTAACTAAGAACCATTCGTCGGTAGCTGCACCACCAGCGGTAATACCGTCTGTGGCACCGTTTCCAGCGACAATTCCGTTTGCACCCGTAGCTGGATTAGCTGTTAGCGCTCCACCCACGCCAATCACGTTTGAACTAAATGTTCCGGCACCCGTACCATCATGGCCACCATACAAACTTGCTGTCATACCGGTGCGCAGGTCTGCAGTTAACACCGCATCTAAGCCAGTTGCAGCAGTGGTAAAGTCGGCACGCGCCACTGTTGTGGCAGCAGCAGCAACAGGTGTGTAGAATAACGAGTTGTCAGACGAATATGAAACCCACGCCTTCAGTGCTGATTGCGCGTTTGATTTGACTTGAGCATCTGACGCTCGACGTCGTGCACTGGTAGTAGCGTTAAGAGCAATAGCGGCCAAAATACCAATGATGGCGATGACCACTAAAAGCTCAATTAAGGTAAAAGCTTTTTTCATAATAAGAAACTCCTTTAAAATAATTTGATTAAAATATCACAAAACTGCATCGACCGTCCCTCCACGAGTGGAATAAACCCACCCCTACCGGGAGCAATTTTAATAATCCTATTTAATTGTATATGATAACAAGCGTCATTCCAACGAATGCCTGTGGATAACTACTATCTTTGAGTCACAACAAACCATTTTCCACCGGCCGGCGCGGTAAAAATGCTATCGATGTTGGCCTGACCACCCGCAACAATAGGACCCGCAGCAGTAGCAGCAGGGTTAGCAGTAAGCGCCCCTCCAACCGCAATCGCAGTAGCAGTGAAATTTCGGTCGTCATACTTTGGATTTGTAATATCATACGGCGAAGCAACGTCAGGGTTTGATGCACTGTATAACCCAGCAGCGGCAGTTAAATCACCACTGGTTCTAAAAGTAGTGTTTTGCCAACCCTGAACCCCTCTTAGAGTGACGTTTCCTACTCCTTGTGCAGCGACGTTAAACATGGAGCTGTCAGACGAGTACGAAATCCACGCTTTAAGATACGCCTGCGCGTTCGATTTTACCTGAGCGTCTGCAGCACGACGCCTCGCACTGGTAGTAGCGTTAAGAGCAATAGCCGCCAAAATACCAATAATGGCGATAACCACCAATAGTTCGATCAAAGTAAAAGCCTTTTTATTTTGCACGATAGCCTCCTTTTTTCAATTTACATACCATATATATTTTACCACTAAACTAACACACAATACCATGTTAATGAAGATTGTTCGCTTTGAGACAGTTCGCTTGGCTCGCTTTGTCTCGAAATTATCTGACGATAATTATGAAATATTCGCTGTTGACTGACATGATGCATCTCACAGTTCTCGGGACGGGCACCTCGAACAAAAATTTTTTTATATAGATTCCGGGTCAAGCCCGGAATGACACCAAATCACTATCCTATGCTTGAGATGTTGTAAATTGGCACTAGAATAGCAAATATTAGAAACGCCACGCCCACACCCAAGATAACCATCACGACAGGCTCGATTAGCGTAGTCATTCCTTTTAATTTTGTATCAGAGTCTTCGGAATAAAACTTGGCCAGATTGGCAAGCATTGCATCAATTCGTCCGGTTTGCTCACCTACCGAGACCATTTGCCCAAATAATACCGGAAATTCTTTGTTTTTTAACAACGGCACGCTCATTGGAATACCACGCTCAACTTGCGCCCTCACCTCTCTTAGGCCTTCTTTATATATATTATTATTAATAACCTCGGAGACAATGCTAATTGATTCGAGAATTGGAATTCCAGAGCCAACCAGCAGACCTAGAGTACGGGTTAGCCTGGCCATAATGATGCTGGTTGCGGTTTGTGAAAATATCGGAGCATGGAGCGCTAGTTTATCTAACATTAATTTGCCTGGCTTGGACATTAAAAACAATCGCGCCGCAACCACAAACCCAATTACAGCCACAATCACAATGTACCAAAACTCAACCATATAGTCAGATGCGATAATCAACATTCTGGTGGCAAATGGCAACTGAGCGTTTGCTTCTTCGAAAACTGCTTTTATGGTTGGGATAACCTGAGTCATCATTAAAATAGCAACACCAATCATAGCGCAGATGATAAATGCCGGATAAGCTAATGCGCCTTTAATTTTTCCGGAAAACGACGCGTCTTTTTCAGATTGATCTGCTAACTCGAGCAATACCTGATCGAGTTTACCGGTGGCCTCACCAGATCTAACGATGGCGATAAAAACGCTATCAAACGCCTCGGTGTGCTTTGCAAGCGCGGTAGAAAAACTGAACCCGCTTTCAATGTCTCGCACCACCGACGCTAAAATAGTATGCATTTTTGGTTGACGAGTTTGCATGGTGATAATGTTTAGGGCTTGTACCAATGGCAAGCCAGCAGAGATCATGGTGGCTAACTGACGCGCAAACTGCGCACGATCACGTACTCCAACTTTATTAAAAATGTTTATGGCTGAAAAAGGCGATTTACCAACTTCTAATGACGTCACAACAAAACGATTGCGTTGCAATAATTTTTCGGCAGCAGATTCGTTAGGCGCAACAACCATGCCGCGTACCAGCTGCCCTTGATCGTTTTTTGCTTCGTAGACAAATTTTGCCAATGTGACTCCAAGATTACGTTAGGGTGGTTAGGGAAATTGGGGATGTTGGGGCGTGGTAGAATCTTGGAAGGGATTTATTCTTAGATTTCTCCAACGTGGTCGCTCAAACCAGCTCCCCGGGTCGAAATGACAACTGAAAAACAATTCCTTATGGTTTAAAAATTTCAAATTTCAAATTTCAAATTATTATCAATAAACCATCATTTTTAATGCTTTCGGATCCATGGACCATAATAAGGCATTATCAATTGTAATATCACCCTTACTGACCAATTCGGCCAAGACTTTGTCTAAGCTTATCATACCCTCGGCAGCACTGGTTTGAATAATGTTTGGCAATTGGTGAGTTTTACCTTCACGAATAGTGTTTCGCACCGCCGAGTTAGCGATCATTAACTCAACCGCCACCGTACGCCCACCACCAATTTTAGCGATTAAACGCTGCGATACCACGCCGAGTAGCACGCTGGCTAACTGGGCTCGAACCTGCGCTTGTTGGTGTGGCGGGAAAATGTCGATAATACGATCGGCGGTTTGAGCAGCCGAGTTGGTGTGTAGGGTGGTAAATACCAAGTGACCGGTTTCAGCGATGGTTAAGGCTGCTTCAACTGTCTCTAGATCTCGCATTTCACCCACTAGCACCACATCAGGATCTTCACGTAGCGCCGCTCGCAGTGCTCGCGAAAATGAATTTGTATCTTGCCCCAGCTCTCGTTGGGTAACAATTGATTTTTTATGCTTAAACACGTATTCAATAGGATCTTCTATGGTGATGATACGGTCGCGGCGATCTTCGTTAATTTGATTGATCATAGCGGCCAAGGTGGTGGATTTGCCATGCCCGGTTGGACCGGTGATAATGACTAATCCTTGCCCACTGGCTGCAAATCGTTCCAATACCGGTGGCAAACCTAATTGAGTAAAATTCCGAATTTCCAGCGTAATTAATCGAAGAGACAACGCGTAAGTACTACTTTGAAAATAGGCATTGGCACGAAAACGATACTCTTTATAACCGAAAGAAAAGTCAATTTCTTTGCGCTGATTCAACGAGTCATTCATCTCCGCGTCAAGTATTCCAGTTACAAGCGTTTGGGCCATTTTGGCATCAACTAACGGTTCGTCCATTAGTGGGGTTAGCTCGCCATCAATTCTAATTGTCGGGTTGATACCCACTACAATATGCAAGTCCGAAGCCTTAGCTGCGATCGTTTGATCAAGCAAACGCTCCATTTCTGGAATCATATTAACTGACATAAATTATCCCTCCTCAAAAGATACTTCATCTTAAGTATAACGCTAAGAATGATGGTTGTGCAAATGCCAATACCTGTCATTTCGACCCCGTGAGCTTCCACGAACGGTTGGAGAAATCTTAAAAAAAACTGGAAGGGATTCTTGCTTAGATTTCTCTCTCCGAGCCGTAGGCTCCAGCCCGTAGGACTTACGCCCGGAGGGTCTACGAGCCGGAGGCCAACGTAGTCGATCTGACGATCTCCTCGGGTCGAAATGACAAATAATTGCGCTCTCCGCCTACTCCGAGGTTTCGCGTAACACTTCATCAACCGTGGTCATACCAATTAGTGCTTTTAGCAATCCGTCTTGCTTCATGGTAATCATGCCTTCTTTAATTGCCTGAGCTTGAATAGAGGCGGCAGATGCTTTTTCGATTGCCAGTTGCTCCACCTTTTCGCTCATGGCCATCACTTCGTAAATACCAATTCGCCCACGATATCCGTTTTGACACTTGTCGCATCCTTTACCGTGATAGAACTTCATCGGATTTGTCACCCGGGCACGATCTTTGGGATTATTTTCCGGTATCTTATTGAGCTCATCGGTGATCTCTTTAATAACCGTTTCCGGCAGCTCAACTTCTTCTTTACAGTTCGGACAGATTCGACGAACCAGGCGCTGAGCTTCAACGCAGTTAATTGACGAGGTAATTAGGAATGGCTCAATACCCATATTTATTAGACGTGGTAGGGCACCAGGAGCATCATTGGTGTGTAGGGTAGATAATACTAAGTGACCGGTTAAGGCTGCGTGGGTAGCCATGCTGGCGGTTTCAGCGTCTCGAATCTCTCCCACCATCACGATATTTGGGTCTTGGCGCAAAACCGATCTTAACCCTTCTGCAAAAGTGAAACCAATTTTTGGTTTGATCTGCGCTTGGTTAACCCCGGCTATTTCATACTCAACCGGATCTTCAAGTGTGATTACGTTGACCGTAGGCACCGAGATTCGGTTTAAAATGGCATACAAAGTGGTGGATTTTCCAGATCCGGTTGGACCAGTTGAAAGCACAATGCCATATGGTTTTTTAATGGCTTCGATAACAATGTCAAATGCTCTACCCAGTACACCCAAATCTTCCAGTGACATGATACCATGCGTCTTGTCTAAAATACGCATAACTATCTTTTCACCATGCACCGTTGGCATAGATGATACACGCAAATCGACCGCACGATCTTTAAACGCTACGTCAAATCGCCCATCTTGAGGAATACGAGTTTCGTCAATTTTCAGCTTGGACAATATTTTAATACGACTAATAATGGCAGCGTGTTGTTCTACCGGTAATCGCATTACGTCTTGCAACATACCATCCACACGATAACGCACGCGGACATCTTTTTCTTCTGCTTCGATATGAACGTCTGAGGCGTGTAAAGTGATGGCATAACTGACTAGCGCTGCCACCACTCGTGGTACAAATCCTTCTTGAATTATCTTCTGCAGTTCTTCCAGAGTAGTTACATCGTGGTCAAGCAAGCTCCCTAAGTTATCTTCGTCTTCTTCCCCCACCGGCTTTGGGGCAGCTTCTTTCTCTTTGGCGCCATAGGGTTCTTTAGTCTTAAGAATAAATGTCTTTTGCTCTATTGCCACCTCTTCAGGGGGTTTTGGAGGAACAGGAGCAGGACTCGGTGGTTTTTGTTCGGGTGGTTTTACCTCTGCCGGTTTTGTCGGCACCGGTATTGGCGGTTGAGTTGGATTTGGATTTCCTAACATTGCCGATGTAGCCGCGTTCGGTACAGTACCTGGTGGCGAGATAAGATCTTCCGAAATTATAATCTCGTTGTCTTTTTTACCACCAAACAATGAAACTAACCATTTGGGCCAGAAAGATGGCTTTTCTTCCGGTATATCTGTGGGCGGCAAAGGTTGTTCGTTTTGAGGGTTAGGCTTGGCTTGCGGTTTAACTACCGCTGCTGTTGCAGGGACTGGATTATGAGGAACGGGTGGCGGCAATAACCACTCAGCTTTTTTAACGCCCGGTAACGCGAGCTGTTCTTTGTGATCGGTTGTTTCCGGATATAAAGACAACGCGTAGTCAATGCTACCGATATCGGTTGGGTACAAATACAGGGTAACCCCGTTATTCTTTTCAATATAACCCCAAATAATATTTGCCTCGGCATTATTTAGATTGTCTGACGCAACTTGATAAATTGAATTGTCAGTTAATCCTTGGCTTGTAATGATCTTACCAAACACCACAAAACGATACTTTTTTGCCACATTGTAAGGTATTTTTAACAAAAGCTCGTGATCAATTTTCTGCCCGGACAGATTTTTTTGGTTAAAGATGCGGTCATGAAGCCCATACTGCGAAATAGCGTAATCAATATCGTCACGCGATGTATGGTGTAAATTGATTTTAACGTTGTTATGATCTTGAATGTAATGAACAGCGTTTAGTACTTTTTGACTCATTGGATCTACTGTTGCAACTTCAAAAACATTATCTCTAAACTGATATGCAATAATGCCAACGTCTTTTGCGATGGCCACCGGAATCTTATGTAGTACTTTCGGGTCAATCGCTCGACCAATCAACGCCGCTTTTTCTGAATTGGCTAAAGTGGAAGGGATTCTTTCTTGAGATTTCTCCAACGTGGTCGCTCGAACCAGCTCCCCGGGTCGAAATGACAGAGATGATTCTGTCTTCTGTCCTCCGTCCTCCGTCCTCTGATCCGGATACTGATTAAGCCATCTTTTTATTGAATCAGGCGAAGTAATTACGATTTTATATTTGATCTTTTCTGCTTTAGATAATTTAGTCAGAACACCGGATTGGCTCTCCTGCAATAAAGCCGGCTTTGCCACCGCAATATCCCATTCTTTGTCATTTGTCCCATAAACCACCATCTGTTTTTCTTCACAAACAGCTTTTGGTAATTTTATGAGCGACGCTTTATTTACCTCTTGTGGTAGTTGCAAATACGGTAATTTTAATAAGGTGGCATAGGCGCGATTAATCTGGTCGTAATCGGCAATCAAATGCTTAACTAAATACTCAACCAGCTCAACCTCGGATGGAAGCGGTTTTAGCTCAGCTCTTAAGTTGTCAATTACTTCAGATTTAACAAAACCTAAATCAACCAAGGTTGATAATAACTTTAAAACCCGGCTTTGAGTTTCATTTTTGATTGGCCACGCACTCATCTAAGACCTATTCTGAAACTTTAAATAACGGCTTCGGGTTAGTGCTTAAAGTATCAATTGAAATCGGAACTGACGATACTTTATTTAGGCTTGATTTATACAAGTCAGCCATTTTTTTGGCGCTGGTAATTGATTCAGCCGACAAATCAGCGGTTGTTGAACTGGTAATTACCGGTTCCATACTCGGACTAGCTAAAAAGAGTCCTCTTTGATACACAAAGGCGCCTACCACCACCAAAACCATTAGTACGCTAACGATAATTGGAATATATTTTTTCATTACGTCATCCTTAAAGTATTATTGACTTGCGGTGGAAGATTTTGTTGACGATGCGGCACCATTATACGCCGTCATAGTTAGGGTTACTAACACATCACTAGAAGTAGAATCGGGGGCAAGCGTCATACTTTTTACTGACATTGGGCGGACGTTCTTGTTAAACGCGTCTAGTAATATAGCAAGATTGTCTGGGTTTCCTCTAACAGCCAAGGTGAAATCTAGCGAGTTAGCTGATGCCGACGCCCCCGCCGAGTTAACTGCGTTGGTTAAGTTAGGAACAAACGAGGTAACAGAAAAATATGGTTGGTTGCTGGCGGCATCTTTTGTACCGGCGACAATATTTTCCACTTGCTCAATTAAGTCTGGCAACGAGTTTCCTTTTGGCAAACCAACTTTATCGATATCACTCATTGCAGATTCCAGGTCGGCTAACGGCGCTTTAATCTTGTTAATAGTGTTTAAGCGAGCAGTTTTTGCGTTAACATCTGCGTTAAGCTGATTTAGCTGGGTCAAATTTGTTTGCAGTAGCGGGCCAATCCAAAGTTGGATAAGCGCAAAAGCACTCAAAACTACCAGAATTGCAATCATGATAATATTTTTTTGTTGCTTGGTCACAATATCCCTTTCGTTTTATGGGGTAGCTGATGCACTAGGTGACGGTGAAGCAGTAGTGGTGGTAGACGGAAGTGCAAGCGGCGATTCTTTAACAATCTCGGGATTCAAGCTTAAGCTAATTGAGAACAACGCCGAGTCTATTGGAGTTGCGTCTTGCGTGGCTGCTTTGGAATTTTTACTAATTGCGGTCAACGCCACATTGCTAAATACCAGCACCGGGGCTACTTCTGTGGTGGATGTTGCGCCAGACGTATCAGATATAGTAATTTTGGCATTTTGATATGAGATAACCTGCCTAGCTACCATTCCATACGCCGTAATGTTATCCACACCGCTTATAGGGGATGCGGTACCATCAATTTTGAGAGCGAGTTTTCCATCTATGCTCATTCCGGTTAGATTAATTCCATTTAGGGTAGAAGCTGAAACCACCGGCAAAATTCTGCTCCACGCCTGTCGACTGTTTAACAAAGTTTTATATTCGGTTAAACTACCTAACAGATCTTTTGATCGCAATTCAACCGTATCAACCGGCCATTTATTGGCAGCCAAAATTTCACCATCTAGTCGGGCAGATTCAGTGGTTTGGTTTGCGATCTTTTGTTTAGTAGAAGAATTTTTCATTACATACCAGCCTAGCAAACCAAGTGACGCGACAGTACAGACAATCACCACAATAGTGGCGATCCCCCAATAAGACTC
Source organism: Patescibacteria group bacterium (assembly GCA_041660565.1). Lineage (NCBI taxonomy): Bacteria > Patescibacteria group bacterium. The sequence goes on along the minus strand of JBAZWC010000001.1, from coordinate 101,350 downwards.
ACCCTGAAAAGGCTGATTAGACCCTGGTTTTGTTACCAGATCGACATCTATCATACTGTTTGGCCCCTCTATTTCCTACTATTAATTATATGACAATACTTAATGATTGCGCAAGTAACAACAAAGTAAATTCTAAAGATCGTAGTCCAGACTTCTTGACCATCCGTAGCCTTGGCGTAGGAGGTCAGTCTGTTTTCCAAACACGCTAAAGCGTGGTCTACGTTTATTCGAACTTATTAAAATTTATAATTTGGCGTTATTGTGATACGCCACTTGCACTTGGCTGAGTAGCCAATTTTGACATACGTGGAGGAGGATTTGTGGTTAAGGCTTGGTCATACTGAATTAACAAATTTAAATTATCCGAAATATTGGGTAATTTTACATCTGCAAAACTAACAGTTTGACGAGCCACGACACTACCGACCAGTTTCAGCGATTGACTTGCGGCGATGGTGGAAGCTGTAAAGTCTAGGTTACTAAAGAAAGCCACGGAATTTAAAGTGGATGAAGTAACATCGGCTCTATCAATTTTCCATTCAATCCCGTTGGTTGCAATAAACCCAAGTGGCTTACCAGTGGCAGAAACGGAAAGATCGGAAATTATTAGTTTGCCTTCTACAAATATGGTACCAATTCCAACATTCGTAATGGTGGTGCTTGCAACTAATCCGGTAATAGTAAGATCACCCTTAACATACCAGAGATAGCCGCTGTTCTTTGGGTTTTTTGGCGTAGATGTAATGTTAGACATTTTTATGGAGCTTAGGTCAAAATTTAGGCCGTTTTTAGCAGATAACACATATTTGGCAGTTGCCGGAGTACCACCGGCACCACAGTTGTTACCCGCACCAGCCGCACACGATAAACTTATGTTACTTTCCCCAACATTAATTAAGTCTCCATATGAGGTATAGCTGGCGTTATCTAACAAAAAGTCAGGGTTTCGTTTGGCTAATGCCAGATTTGCATCTAGATACACGTTACCAAAAACATCGGAGTCTCCGGAACCCTTCAATCCACTGACAGAATTTGAGTCGATACTATACGCAATACTTTGTGATGCAGACGAACTATCGGTATTACTGCTAAGATGTTGGCCAGGTAATAAAACGTTACCAACAGCCGCTGTTGACCCCCCAACCTTGATGTTCCCAACAATTGCACTTGGTGGAACCGTCATCACCTGTGCCGAAGCGCTACCAACCGTGACAGTTTTAGCGTTGATTACAGTGGATACCGTAGCCGTTGTATTGTACATACAGCTACCTCCACGGGAGTAACTAATGGTAATGCTATTACAATCAGTTGAATTATTTCCGGTAACGGTTGAATCTTGTTTTGGTGTAGATAGAGTAGTAGTTGAGCTGTAAAGCGTGGTGTTGCCAATTAGAACACTCACCGCCGGAACCACAAAACTTAGGTCAATTCCACCACTGGCGTTGTTATAAGTATTTGCCACAAACGAACTACCAGCCGCACTTGAATTCGGCAATTCCATTACATATACCGTGTCCATCATTTGGCTTATACCAAAATTAGATGAGGTGGTAGAAATTGGTAGAGCCAACATTCTAGGTTTGTTATTTGGCATATTAGCTGGGGTAATGGTGTAGGAGAAACTTTTAGTGGTACCACTAACCATTGTTGGCGATGTGACAGTCAGAACACTGTTAACTGAGCTAAATGAGCCACCACCACCGCTCCATCCTAACGCGGTATCACTGACGGTCCCATTTGTAACCGGAGTAGAAAAACCGGCATAACTATCGTTAATAGTGACAGTTGGCGAAGACCCGTAGTTAGTTACGGTAACCGTAACTAACAACACATCGCTTGAGCTAACCGCCGAAACTACTGAACTATAGCTAGCATCGGTGTTGACCGCCGCGGCGGTATTGATGATAGATTTGGTAATGGCAATTAAGCTACCTGCGCGTGATTTTGGTATAGCACTTATCACCCCAGACAAACTGATACATGCCAGAACTATTAGCCAGAATGAAATTTTTTGCTGTAAAGTTTTCATCATAATTATTTAATTACTGTGACATATCTTAGAATGGTGTACGAACCGGCAGCAACCGCAATCCCGGATTGGGAAAACTTACCGCTTGATACTGTTGGGGTAAAATCGGAGCTGGTAGAGTTATAGACATAAACCAGTCCATTCACCGGCGGAATAACAGTATCGGGGTCGTACAGCCAAACCGGGCCATCGGTTGAACCATTCGCAGGTGGAGAGTTAGTAGCGCCATTCATTAGGGTTCCATTGTTGCCATTGCTGGATGAGTCAGTAGCAGTGGTGCTACCGGCAACACCATCTAGGTGCCAAAGACCAATAGTGTTTGCATCGGTGTTAAAGTGATTACTCGGAGTATAATTCCCGGTATATCGCAAATTGTTTGAAACCCTAATTTCATTTAACTTGCCGTTAAACCTTCCAACAGTAGGACTACCAGTTCCAAAATACAACGATTCGGTTGAGGAGTATTTAATATTGGCATTCATGGTACACGCTTTACTCAGAGCGCCATCGATGTAGATAGAATATTTTTTATTAGCTTGATCAATAGTACCGGCAATATGATGCCAATTCCCATCATTTACCGAACGATTCGATATACATTCCTCTCCTACCCCATACTGATTAGTAAATAATAGGCTAAGTGCACCGCCTGAGCTCCATTTATTAATTTGGAAACCGTAAGCACCATAGTTAAGCGGATAACTGGATGCACCGGATGTAGTATTTATCCAACCTTCAAGGGTTAGTGTGGTCATGCGTAAACCAGCATTACCCGGGACTACAACGTAGTCGTTACTCCCGTCAAACTGCAGCCCGGAGGTAAGGGTGACTGCTGGCGATGTAGTACCAAGAGTCATAGTTGATTTCGGTAAAACATCGGAAATTGTAACAGTTTGGTTGGTTGTAGATAGATTGGAAACAGTGATAGTAACGCGCAGGATTGATCCGTTGGTAACCGTGACCACATTATTACCATTCGCGCTTGCTACGGCCGCTGAACCTTCGGCTGGTGCGCTGCTTAATTGCTCAATCTGTTTTGAGATTTGAATGCCGGTACCAGCCCCAAGCCCCGAACCACAGAATGGTATATTACCGGCGTACTTTAGGTCAACGATTCCGTGTTCCGAGACCTGGCCGTAGGCATCGCTGCCGTCTGCCATAACCAAACTGCCTCCGCTAGCCGTACCTCTACCCGCCGCAGCCTGAACCGAATTACTTAAGATTCCGACATAAGCGCCATTAACATCACAGTAATTATTTGGGGCAAAAATCCAGCCATCACCAGAGAAAACCGAAGCGGTAATTCGAACCAAACCGCCGCCACCTTCTCCGGGGACTCCACATTCATTTCCGCTTGATGCAAAACATCTGCCAGAAGTGTTACCACCGTTTGCTTTAATAATAGAGGTGTTGGCTAGATTGATGGTACCACTCACACTTAGGATGACTGATCCACCACCACCACCAGACGTAGTTGCATAATGATTGGCGCCACCTCCTGGATTTGAAACATCCCATCCGTTACCACCGCTAGCACTGACTGTACTGTTACCCGATAATGTCATATCACCGTCAACTGTTAGCAAAATAGCGCCACCACCGGAGCCGGCCGGGAACGATCCATCGTCAAACCGCTGAGATACTCCAGTAGGAGCCCCTGCGTCGGTACCTCCACCACCACCGCCACCTAATAGTGCGGCAGTTGAACTGGTGTATCTTTCACGATATGAATAACCGTGAATCATCGAGTCATAATTGGCAACAGCTTGATATTGTCCTGTGCCTGAATTTTGAGCAAATCCGCCGCCGATACCATATAAACCAGCCCCACCTTGACCGTGAGAGTAATAACTTCCTCTTGTGTTATTTAAGTTGTAGACGCTGTCAGAGTTGCTGTCAACATAGGTTTTCCCCGATCCACCGTAGCCCATACCGCCACCGCCGCCTGCTAAACCAATAACATCGGTACATGATTTATTGGCTGGGCCGCCACCACCACCATTACCATCCGACCAGTTACTACCCTGAATACCAATATTACTATTATCACAGTCTGCATAAGCGTACCACCAGCCTGGTGATGAATTACCTTTACCACCAACACCGGCAAAACCATACTTGCTGTCGCTATTGTTTGGACCACCGTAAGTAAACCCACCAGGTAATCCCTTATTAGTGGTGTCAATTAAGCCGCCGTTTAACGTAACGGCCCCGGTAACATGCAACGTAACACTGGGCTTTATAACCGGCGCAGCATCACTGTGGGTCTGTAGTTTATAGTTTTGTAATAAGGCTACATTTGGCTCCAATGGATCATATGTTGAAGCACCCGGGTTTGCCCCAATCAAATAGCCGTAACCATCTTTACGCTGTGAGTTTGAAAACGGATTACCGGCACTGGTTCTACTCGGATCGTTATAATCAAAATAAAACGCATCGTTTACATTAGTGCAATGCCCGGTACAATCGTATTTACCAAAATCTTTAAATGTACCGTTGTTAGTTAAATCAACCCGAGAAAAGAATGAATAGGTTGGTTTGGCAACTTGATCGACATAGCGGTTTTGAGACGACGACCAGATTCTAAAAGTAGAGAGATCTTTACTAATTAATCCCCAACCATTCGATCCCAAGCTTGAATAATCGGCTTGATCGATTGGTGCTTGAGCATATTCGAATCGAGATTTGTATTGCGCCGCTGGATCCGCCGCACCGGTTAATGTACCCGACTCGCTACTTGGCCCTTCGTATGGTCCATAAATATAGCTGATCGGTAAATATTGTGGGTTATTGGCAATCTGAGTCTCCGCACCCGCTCCAATTTGGAGTGTTTCTCGATATCCAACCTTATAGAATTGATCTGATGTTGATTGCCATGTGGTTACTCTAATTGGTACGTAGCGCACCGAATCACCACCACGCGACACCGCAACCTCTGCTTCAGTATTAAAGTTTGCCGCAGGTAACGTACCGCCGCAAGACGAACTAGCTCTAAACGATGCGTCCATTAAGTTACAGCCTATGCCATTGTTGGCGTGCCACGAGATTAAACCAAGATTAAATGCGGCCGGATCATCTACGCTAGATGTTCCGGGTAACGCGCCCCCGCCAGCTTCAATAACGATCGAGTCGTTACTGTCTGGTGCTTTTAGATAAACCCGTTTAATATTTGTCGGATCACCGGCTGGGGCCTCAACTTTAACAAAAAATGTAAAACGCATGGCGTACATAAACGAACGCGAACCGTACGGTACCGCTTTACCATTCGCGTCAGCTGGTGGATGAGTAACTGTGCCACCCGAGTTTACTGTAAGCGTCTTAAAAGTGTGTGACCCCATTAAAGATAGAACTCCCCCGTTTTGAACAATTACGTCTTGAGGAGTGGTAGGGGTACTCATTACACCATCAAAACAAACCTTACCCTTAAAATTATACGGTAAATTTAAATTCGAACCGTCTTTTTGAACCACAGAGATAGTGCTGGTGGAATCGGTGGTCCAAAGACATTTGTTACTATCGAGCAAAAAATTACCGCCGTCAACAGTGATCGATCCGGTTTGCAAGTTAACACTGGCAGCGTTAGCAGCCGCCACTTTTTTGATGATACCACCTAGTGAGTAAATACTCACCCCAACTAGCATTGCTACCAATACTACAATTGAGACATATCTTTTGGCGTTGAGTGTCTTAGTTTTCCACAGCCAAAACTTCAGATCAGCCTTTAACTGATTCAATTTTTTATGCATATTGTTGCTCCTCCTCTGTCTATTCTATTATATGTGCTCTGAGTAAAATAACAAGGGGAAACCCAATTACCCCCTAATCTCCCTTAACCCCCTAATTTGCTTTCTAGAAAAATGAGTATATGGTCGCCAATCCGGCCACCACCATTACCGCGGTCACTAACCAGCCAAAAAAGGTGGTAACGGGGTGATTTACTCTGCTGCCCATAATCTTTTTGTTTGACCCAATTAGCACAATTAACACTAAAATTACCGGTGCCACCAATCCGTTGGCCACCGCCGAATAAATTAGCACTTTAATTGGATCAAGACCAATAAAGTTCATTGATAACCCAAGTAACATGGCGATAATCATTACGCCGTAAAATGCATATGCAGACGTGAGTTTGCGATACAGTCCTTGACGCCAACCCATGCTCTCCGAAATCGCGTATGATGCCGAACCCGCCAGCACCGGAATACCAAGCAAACCGACACCTAAAATGCCGATAGCAAACAGCCAAAACGCGCCGTTTCCGGCGATTGGTCTAAGCGCCTCAGCCGCGTCTGCCGCCGAACCGATATTGTTAATGCCGTTCTGGAATAAGGTAGCTGCACAGGCTGCAATAATGAAAAACATCGCAATATTCGACAAAAACATCCCCGACCAAATGTCGATGCGCATATCTTTGATTTCCGCGTCATTAACTTCTGATTGGCGTGATTTGATTGAGGTATGCCCAGTCAAAATTTGCTCTTCCACTTCTTGCGATGTCTGCCAGAAAAATAGATAAGGAGAAATGGTGGTACCTAAAATACCACAAATCAAAATTATTTGCTCTTTAGAAAAATTAAGCGAGGGCTTAACCGTGTGCAATATTACATCGTTCCAATTTAATCCCACCGCAATCGCCGAGAAAACATAGGCAAACAACACCAACGCCATCCATTTTAGATATTTGGCATAAGTTGCGTAGCTCAAAAATACCTGCATCAACAAGCAAAGAACCGTGAATCCAACCACTAATAATCCGAAACTAGCCTTTGGTGCTAACAATTGAGTTGCTTGCGCCATCGCCCCCAAGTCTGCGCCGATGTTAAAGGTGTTGGCCGCAAACAATAGTACCGCACATATATAAATAATCGATTTGGGAAAGTGATGCCGAATGTTAGCCGCTAAGCCCTGCCCGGTTACCATGCCAATACGTGCGCACATTTCTTGCACAATCGCCATTAACGGAAAAGTAAAGGCGGCCAACCAAAGCAACCCAAAGCCATACTGAGCTCCGGTCTGAGAATAGGTGGTGATACCGGAAGGATCGTCATCGGCCGCACCAGTGGTTAGTCCCGGACCTAATTTATGCCAAAAATCGCGCGTGGTTTTAATTGGGCCATGATCAACTACCGCGTGCTCAACTTTGGATGATATTTCGACGGTTTTTTCCAAAACCTCTGCCGGTGCTTCGGCGATTCGCTCTATCATCGGTTCTTTGGGTTTTTCATCCATTATTAACTCCGTATTTTCTTTACTGTATCATAGATTGTTTTGGCGGAAATACCATATTTGTCCATTAGCTGATTAGGCTTGCCCGAACGCGGAATCTCATCAATCCCCAATTTGGTAATATGCGGGATAATTGATTTACTGCCAACAAACGCGTTTAACACCGCGTCACCTAAACCGCCTTGCAACCGATGGTCTTCCACCGTAACGAAATATTTTACCTGTGACGATATTTGATGCAACGTTTCTGTATCGATCGGTTTAATGGAATACGCATCTACCACTTTAACCGCAATGTTTTCATTTTTTAGCATTTCGTACGCTTTCAACGCTTCATGAACCGTGACCCCGCTGGCGATAATCGCCACCACATCGGCCGCGCTTTCTCGTAAAATTTTGCTGCCACCGACCTCGAATTTCTCGTCCATAGAGTAAAGCGCTGGCACTTCGGGCCGAAACAGACGCAAATATTTAATGCCGGTTTGATTTAGTAATTCTGGCAATAATTTTGCTGTTGATATTGCGTCGGCTGGGCAGATGATTGTCGACTGGTGAATCGACGAAAACATCGCTACATCTTCCAACCCCATCTGACTGGGTCCGTCTTGTCCGATCGATACCCCGGTATGAGTACCAACAATCAGTAAATTCGCATTTGATATGGCACTCATGCGAATTTGATCAAACGCGCGAGTTAGAAATGCGGCAAAAGTGGCGACAACCGGATAAAACCCCGCTTTGGATATACCGACGGCGCCATCTATCATCTGTTGCTCGGCGATGTAAGTTTCAACAAATTGATCCGGCAGTTTATCGCGGACTAATGCGGTGAAAGTGGAGTTAGCCACATCGCCATCAAAAACGATAATTTTTTCATTCTGTTTGCAAATTTGTTGTAAAGTTTGACCAAAAACTTGGCGCAGAGAGAGCACCTCCCCTTCTTTGTCATTTCGACCCAGGGAGTTTGCCGAAGCGACCACGTTGATCGCAACAGTAGTATCTGGCAACAACATAGTCTTTTTCGGAGCCGCGACCTTTACCGTCAAATCAGTCTGAACCACGCCCAGCTCACACAAGGCTTGATCAAGATCTGGCTCAGATAATGCTACGCCGTGCCAATTTGGCTCATCTTCTAAGTAGGACACGCCTTTACCCTTAACGGTTTTAGCCAAAATAACCGTCGGTTTTTGTGAGTCAAGCTGACCGAAAGCAGCATCAATCTCTTTAATATTATGCCCGTCGATCGTTATTACGTGCCAGCCAAACGCCTCGAATCTGTGCTGATAAGTTTTGATATCCCATCCATATGCCGTGGCCGCACTTTGCCCGAGACGGTTAACATCCACAATGGCTGTGAGATTTGATAAATGATGCTGGCTGGTAAATGCCGCGCTCTCCCAAACCGAGCCTTCGGCCAGTTCGCCATCGCCGAGTAAAACAAAAACACGCCCAGTTGAGTTAAGTCGACTTAAACCTAAAGCTAACCCAGATCCAAACCCAAGCCCCATCCCCAACGATCCGGTAGCAAAATCAGTGTATTTAAATCGCGGTGTCGGGTGCCCTTCCAACGTCGAATCAAGCTGACGATAACGCCACAACTCGTCAAAGCCAATCGCCCCCATGCACGCATACAACACGTAATATAAAGGACTGGCGTGACCTTTAGAGAAAATCAACCGGTCATTGTGCATATTTTGCGGCTGGTCAAAGTCAAATTGATAATGCGATGCCAAAACGGCCATCAGCTCTACCGCAGATAGCGAAGATGTGACATGACCAGAGCCTGCAGTAGAGGTCATCTGCAAAATCCAATAGCGCAAGCTTTTGGCTAGCTGTTCGTATTGATTAATAGTCATTAGTTTTAGTGTATTTGATTTTATGTGCGATGTCATCATAGTGTCATTTCGACCCGGGGAGCCGGCTCGAGCGACCACGTTGGAGAAATCTAAGAAAAAGTCCCTTCAAATTCTTTTTGAGATTTCTCCACCCTCGAGACAATGCTCGAGGAGTCGAAATGACAGCTAGCTATGTTGGTTAACAACTGAAATTTGATATGCTAACATGGACTTGAGGTGAATATGAGCAAACAATTGTACAAGATCCCTGCTGAAGGAATGATTGGTGGAGTATGTGCCGGATTGGCAGATTATTTTGACATCGATGTGTCAATAATTCGCGTAGTATTTGTTATTTTAGCATTGCTACACGGCGTAGGCGTGATAGCATATATTATTTTACTGGTTATTCTACCGGAAAAATCTGCCAGCGCAGCTAAAGAACCGGAACAACCACAAAAGTCATCTAACTCGTCTGCTTTGTCTCACTGGCGAAAACACAGCGAAATGATCGGCATGGCGCTGGTATTTATTGGCATACTGTTAGTAATCGCCAATTTTCTCGCCCTGGCAATTTGGCTGCTTTGGCCAATTTTCTTCATCCTAATTGGTTTAATGATATTATTTAATCCACAAATAAAGGAGTAACGTGTCTAGACAATTTTCGTTATTTGGATTCGTCTTAATCTTAATTGGTGTGTTAATGCTATTAACAAATTTGGGATACGTTAAGGTTGATGCCTCAATTTTGTACAATTTTTGGCCACTTTTGCTGGTTTTTGTTGGTCTTAGAGCTTGGTTGGGCAAAGAAAAAGTTGGCCTAGCCAACGTAATTATTGCAATTCTAATTCTTTTGTCAGTTTGTGTATCGATTTCATGGGATAACCATTCTACATGGGACTGGAGCAAAAACATTCTTCATCAAGAAAACGTCCTCGATCTCTAAATTTATTTGGCAGGGGATAAGCGAATCGGACGCTTCGAGGCAGGTTTTGGAGACCCGCCCGTGCCCAGCACATCCCCTATTGTTTTCCGTGAACGACCGTAGACCAAGCTTTAGCTTGCTTTCAAATTGGTTCTCTAACACGCTAAAGCGTGATCTACAATTCTTTTGCGATAACAAATCGTGATGTTCCCCCTCCCATCATACAACCTATTTCTTTTCTTTATGCAAGGTGCGTTTGCGGCAAACTTTGCAATATTTTTGCAACTGCAATTTTTCCGGCGTGTTGGTACTGTTGCGCTCACTATGAACGTTACTTAAACCACACACTGAACAAATCATTACCGCTGTTTTTCTTGCTTCTTTCTTGGCCATTACTTCTTTCCTTTCCCTGAATTACTTAAATCTACTAATTCAATTTTGATCTTTTTTGCGACGTCGAAAATGCGTTCGTCGCGATAAAACTCACCAAATACCACCTTTTTAATCCCACTGTTACTAATCAGTTTGAAACACGGCCAACATGGGCTAGCAGATGTGTACAAAGTGGACCCGTCTAGCATTACTCCGTTACGCGCCGCTTGAACAATGGCGTTAGCTTCGGCGTGAATGGTACGCACACAATGACCATCTTCCATCAAATGCCCTGCATCGTCGCAGTGATCTGTTCCAGCCACGCTGCCGTTGTAACCGGTAGAGAGGATGCTCTTGCCCTTAACAATCACCGCGCCAATATGTTTGCGGTCACAAGTGGAACGGGTGGCCGCCATTTTGGCAATCTCCATAAAATAATGATCCCAATCTGGACGATTATCTTTGGTCATTTGTTATTTCCTCTACAATTTTGTCTAATTGTTGATGAAGTTGGTTAATATCACCACTGTTTCGCACTTTGAAATCTGCCTTTGCCACACAATCGTCTATCGACTGTTTGGCTGGATCAGTATTGTGACGCTCGCGGTTTTCTTGCTCAACAAACTGCGCCAGGGTCTTAGGTTCGTTGGTACGGCCAACACGCGACAACATTCTTTCATATCGCATCTCAACTGGTGCATCCACAAATATTAATTTGAACGCTGCGACCTTACTAAGCTCCTCGATTTCGAGCTTATTGCGAATCCCCTCAATTACAACCTTGTCTTGTGGATTAATAGACTGAGCGATTTTTTTGGTCCAGTAGCCAAACCCGTGTTCGCTGCGCAGCTTATTGGCATAGGCGTATTCGTTGTCGCGACCAAGTTCGATGCCATTTTCGGTCATCTCGGCGCGGATGGTATCACCGTATCCTCGCTTAGAAAAACCGTGTTTTGACGCTAAATAATCAGCCGACTCGCCCTTCCCCGCACTCAAATATCCGGTAATGCCAATAATCATCACAATCCTATTTTAATGGAGCCCATGTGGAGGGTTGAACTCCAGACCTCATTCTTACCAAGAATGTGCTCTACCAGCTGAGCTACATGGGCAGATGCGAACAAAAAATGGTGCCGGGAGAAGGATTTGAACCTCCGAAGCCGTAAGGCGTCAGATTTACAGTCTGATGTAATTGACCACTCTACCATCCCGGCACAAATTATTTGGAGCCGACGCGCAGACTTGAACTGCGGACCGACTGTTTACAAAACAGTTGCTCTACCAACTGAGCTACGTCGGCAATTATTAATATTCTGGCTACCAATGTACTTATTTTAACAGATATGTTCATTTTGATCAACACCAGACCTTACGGTCAGCCTGACGAGCACCGTAGGGGCGGACTCATACTTGTCCTCCGTAGCCTTCTTGACCTTCCGTAGCTTTCTTGACCTTCCGAAGCTTTAGCGTAGGAGGTAGCGTAGGAGGTGGCGAAGGGGGATGTCCGCCCGTTTTACGATTTTGAATTTTCAATTTCGAATTTGTTTCGAATTTAGTGCTTCGGATTTAGTGCTTCGGATTTAGAATTTTGGTACTCAAAAAGCCGCTTTGGTCCCGCAAGATTCGGTAGTAACAACCGTCTTATTGCTAAAACGATTATATAATCTTGCGGTGCCAAAACGGCTATAATCCGTCGGTGAGCATGCTTGGTTTTTTACGCTCAAGCTGATTTAATTTCCTTATCTGTTTCGTCGTAATTTTCAACGACTCATCAGCCCCGTTTCTTGCGGGGGACAGTTGGGTGAGGAAGATTTATTTTCTTCCCCACCCCAGTGGCTAGTTTCATTATGCGAAAAACTACCAAAACGCTTTGGGCTACAGCGAGTGGATCAATGAAGAAAGCAATAAAAGCGCTTCCTCCATGATCCCCCGCTCGTCCCGATAGTGGTTCCGGATCAGCCCCTCAAGAGAGCTGTACCGGACGTGGATCCCGCGACGGATCAGGTATGGCTTGCCGTCGGGGGTGTAAAGCCCCCACCAGTTAGCCTCGTTGGGCGAACAAGCGCGGCTATCCACCATTGGGACAGCCACCAGCTGCTCCCCGTACAGGGGAGGGATCATGATCCCGCGTAACTGGAAGAGCCACTGGCGCTCCTCCGCTTCTTCCGCGGTTGCCGCCTTCTCGGCGGCCTCGTGTTGCTCGCGCAGCCACTTGGCCACACGGCACCACTCGTCCAGCCGCCACCCCCCACTCCAGCTCTCCTCCTTCAAATCCCAGTACGTCTGGGTATCAGGAGAAAAGACGAAGCCCCCGGGAGGACTGGTGCGCCACTCATCGCGGAGGGCAAGCACCCTCCTTGCCGCCACCTGCACGTCATTATGCTTAGCGACAAAGTAGAAGCGCACACCCTGTATAAGGGTATGGAGAGAAACCGACCTCTCCATTGAACTCACCGAGAAACTCCAGTATTCGTTCTGATGACGAACGATTTCTGGTATATCGCCCATCACCAGGGCAATCAGGTCGTGGGTTTTCTGCAACATAGCGTCCCACGACCTTTGACTTTCCTGGCGGGCCACTTCCTCAGCGGCCGCCAGCCGCTTTTCCTCGGCGATCTCCTGCCTCGCGGCAAGAATATCGGCCGGGACGGGGTGCCCGGGCCAAACGTCTTCGAACCGGGCAAACAGCGTGTTGATCACACTGAACGCCCTTAACCCGCTATCCACATTAAGGATAGCGCCCCGGAAGTCTGGGTGGTTATCCCAAAATTCCCGGGCTGTCATCCAGCCGTCGTACAGCTGCGACGACCGGATCTGTACGACTGGGATCCGAAGGCGCAACGTCCCCTCCGGCACGGGAACCAACTTATACTGAAGTCGGTCCCGTTTTGCAACAGGCGCACCACTCGGCGCGGTGTCACATACTGTCACCGTGGACGGATCCACGATTCCCGTGAGCGGCAGCTCAGCCGTCTCACCCTTCTTGCGAAAGGCGATTGTTGCCATTTCTATTCCCCCTCCCAGGGGTTCGGTCAACTTTGCCTTACGGCTTAGATGGCCTACAAAGCAGATGCGCGGCTATGCGCCATACGCATCTTTTTCCCTTACGCCTGAACGGCATAAGCCCGAGGAGGGCCAAGTTGGCAGGGTAACCAGCTCGTATATGATTCATAAAATATGATGCACATACGAACCGACCAACCTGTCTAAATTCATCTACAAAGTCCCCAAACCTTTTGGAAACTTTGGAATGAGGAGGGCGGGCGCGAACAGCGCCCTACCCTCCAGTAGACTAGACTTCGCGGATGTTGAGGATCTCCAGGCCGTTGGCATACCGCTCCAGATACCACCTACGGCCGTTTCCGGAGATAATCAGATCCTCCGGGAAATCCCCCTTCTCGAACTGGACATGTACCTGCCGCATGTTCGGCCACTTGAGCCAGACCGCTCCGCCGGAGGGCTCGTCAAAAACTCCTCCGGTTTCCGCGACCCAGTCCAGGAAGGACTGAGGAACCTGGCTGTCGTAGTTCGGGATGGTCAGCCATCCCGCAGGAATCTTTCCCTCCCACGGACACCAGTGGTAAGTCGCCTCTGGCACCAGCGACAACAGGTAACGAACGATTCGACGCGGCGCCCAGACCTTGACCCATGGCGTGAAAAACGCCTCGCACTTCGCGACATCTGCGAGACCCGTACCTTCTGGAAGACTAATATCCTCTCCTCCAAGGAACGGGAGGAGATCGTACGGCGGCTGCCTGATGATCTCCAGCAGCCGCGTTGCTGCCTCGCCGGTGGCGTGCAAGCCACCAGACCGCCCGTAGTAGAAGGTGCGTCGCCCAGGGCTGGTTCCACTTGTTGTCGTACTCATCGTCTCCCCTTATGCCTGCCAGAGTTTCACCCCTAGTCAGGCGGGTCGTGGGTAGGTGCGAGTCGTCGCGACCCACCCGAAGCGTATTGCCATCCCCTACGGGGAGTCGATTCATCTACAAAGTCTCCAACCTTTTGGAAACTTTGGAATGAGGAGAGGCGGGTGCGGTTGCACCCGCCTCTCAACGAATGCGATTTGGATCGCGAACCTCCCGATTATGCGCATCGGGATGCCAGATCGTTTTTGCCGAAGAACGATCCAAAAACTTCTATTGCGTATGTCTACTGGTTTGAGGCTACGACATGTCCACGGTAAACCCGAATCATTGCCTCGTAGACACGCGAATACGTGCCCGTGGACATGTCCACGTCCTCCGCCGTGAGGAAGCCGGTACGGGCAACCCTGGCATCCGCACTGGCGGCTGCCCTGACCTCGCGCTCAATGATTCTGAGCGCTTCACGCTTCACGATCACCCGAAGGGTGGGAGGGCCGGATATTGTGTCATCCGCCCACCCATCGACGATTCCGAAGATGGGCATCTGATCGGTGCCCCGAGACGCCACATGCCCGTCTGGCACGTTCGTGGTCGCCGGGAAGTTCTCCGCCGACCACTGGCCCAGGTAGTGCTGCAGGCGGACACAATATCCGACCTGCGGGCCTGGCACGTCAGGGAGCATGCCGTGCCGCATTGCCGTTCGGCGAGCGGCGGCCACCATGTACTCCTCCTCCCGGCTGCTCTCGAAGCAGGAGTCGGAGATGAAGTGCTCTCCGGTGTACGGTGCAACCCGGAAGTTGACCGCCATCTCCAGCCACTCGCGAGTGGCATAGCGGACGACCATCTGGCCGCCGCGCGGGCCACCATATTGCTGCCAATCGACGCGGTACTTTGCGTCGACGGTCGGCTCAACTTCCAAGCCAAGCCATGACATATTTCCTGTAGCCATTTCCGTTCTCCCCTGTTGCCTGCCAGAGTTTCACCCCTAGTCAGGCGGGTCGTGGGTAGGTGCGAGTCGTCGCGACCCACCCGAAGTGTATACCATCCCCTACGGGGAGTCATTTCTTCATCTACAAAGTCCCCAACGTATTGGAAACTTTGGAATGAAGAGGAGTGGGCGCTTGCGCACCCACCCCTCCGTGTGAGCTACTTGCCGGTCTCCATCTCTCGGAGCTGATCACCGAGGGTGAACCTCGGTGGCTCCAAGTCTGTCGGAGCCGCGACGGAAGCCGCCTCCGGCAGGATAGCCGCCATAACAGCGGCCAACTTCTCCAGCTGGGCGGCCTGGCAGCCACGAGCTTCTAACTGCTCGCGGAACCATCGGGCAACCAACTCCAGACTGCCTGAGCCAATCTGCTGGGACTCATGGTAGTCGGTCTGGCCGAACTCCGGTTCGGCGTTGCAGCACCAGAACCGGACGTACCAATGCTCTATCCCCTCGGCCATGAGATAGAAGAAATCGTTCGTCGTCCCATACGTTGGGAGCAGAACGACATGGTCTTGGTAGACCGCGATGGGCAAACCCATCGCTGCCAGGGCGTGAGCCTCACGACACATCGCCCTGAA
The DNA here is from genome assembly GCA_041660565.1 of Patescibacteria group bacterium. Taxonomy (NCBI): domain Bacteria; species Patescibacteria group bacterium. Next base: position 85,534 of record JBAZWC010000001.1, on the reverse strand, counting down.
GTTCTGACCGAGCAGCCGCTTTGCCCGTTTGTACGAAGCGTCGAATTCCATTGAAATCTCCTTGCCCTGCCTGCCCATTTGGGTCAGGACTTATAGACTCGGACATCAAGCCATCCGTCGGCTTGGGTTAGTAAAGAATAAATCTTTCCTAGCCTAAACCAAGGATTATCGAAAGTTTTTCATAGACTGGATTCCCGCCTTCGCGGGAATGACAAGAGGAAATCATCTACAAAGTCCCCAACCTTTTGGAAACTTTGGAATGAGGAGAGGCGGGTGCGGTTGCACCCACCCCTCCGTGGAACTAGTTGCTGGCCTCGGCCGCCTCGCGGCCGCGGCCACCCCGCTCCGACCGAGGCTCGTTCGCCTGCTCGATTGCGTCGAACAGGATCGGTGCCTGGCCGTCAGTGTGGAGGTTGATCTCCTCGACCCAGCCGAGGATTTCCTCCGTGGTGGCGCCGAGCATGATCATCTTACAGACCGCCTCGGCAAGCGGCATAGCCTCGGGAACGTACATCTCCCCGTCGATCGGGCGCTGCCGAACAGCGCGCTCGATCTCCAGGACAAAATCGTCCCGGGTCGGGATCAGAATCCCGAAGGCCTCACGCGTGTGGGACCATTTCTGGAGCAGCCCGACGACCGACTCCCACTGGGAGAGGTCATCAAGGTCGAAGAAGCGGTCGTAATACGCTTCCGCGACATCCGACCAGGAACCCGGGCGGCCTGCAGGACTGAACGCGGGGAGCGCGCGGTTGTCCGCGAACGTTTCCACCACGGTGTACCCGAACGACACGGCGGCGCCAATCAGCGCCAAAGCTTGCTTGCGGTTCATCTTGTTGCCCTCCTTATGGGCGACCTGCAGTACTCCCTCCTTGTCGGAGGAGACTATCAGAGAAGCGCATTGCTTCTCTTCCTCTCCAACCCAAACGGAGGAAAGGTCGGAGTCGGAAACGTGCTTTCCAAGCAGCCTCGAAAGGCGCTCAGAAACCGTCTCGTGGTCACAGACGTCGGGCACTATCACTTCGATAGTCCGTCCACCGTTCTGCGACAAGATCGTCACGAGATCCGACTCTGGATTGTCGACGACATGAGACGCGTCGACGATCTGCCCGTTAGCGGATTCCATCTTTTTCCCCTCCCAGGGATCTGGTCAACTTCGCCTTACGGTTACGCTGACCGAATACTTGGTGCGCGGCTTACGCCATACGCACCAGATGCCGTTTCCCCAACGCCGTGACGGCATTAACCCCGGGGAGGGGTAGGCCAGACGAAGTTAAACTCCATCGGCTTGGGTTAGTAAAGAATAAATCTTTCCTAGCCTAAGACGAGGATTCTTATACATAGATTCCGGATCTAGTCCGGAATGACAATAAAATGTATGTCAACCAGAGAAAAGGATAATTTGTTAAGGTGCCGGTTCTGGGGTATCTACTTTTAGGTGGTGTTGTCCCCGCTCCATGTGTCTACTTGTCAGCAGTTTTTGGCGAGCGCCGTCTTGAAGAAAAATTCTACAAGATCTGATATTTACGGCTCTCTTCGCCATCAACCTACTTTTGCTGAAAGAAGAGTTCTGTTCCAAAGGATTAGGTGAACCAGTAATTTGACAATTTTTGCCAAGACTTGGTTGATCTAACTTTGGAACAGTCACCTCTTATTCAAAAGGTATCTGCCCTCCAGCGCGTGGGATAAATCCCATATGCCAGAAAAACAAAGCTTTGTTTTAAAAAAGACCTGTCCGCATCCGACGTCCAATCCCTATATAGAGGAAGGGGCGTCTTGATATGCTACCGACATATGTTAGACAAGCCATTTTTACGTTTTTGTTTTTGGGTTCTGCTGCTTATCGCGCTTGGTTTTAGCCTTGCTTGATTGCAACTCTTACATATTAACATACTAGATTATATTTGTCAATACCCTAGGTGTACTAAGCGTGATATTATATGATATTGTAATGTATTAGGTGATGGTTTATGCTTAATAGAGGTAGGTAAATGATGGATGACGAAATATTGTTATATGTCATTTCGACCCTAGGAGTGGGTCACCACGACTGTGTTGGAGAAATCTAAGAATAAATCCCTTCCAGTCTTTTATATAGATTCCGGATCAAGTCCGGAATGACAATGCTGAGGTTTGTATGTCAATTACTCTCGAACAATTAGAAACCAAACAGCGCCAGCTGATGGCTGCGATGCCCATTTCGGTTGATGTTTTAGCTAAACTTAATCATCAGTATAAACTAGATTTGGCATTCAACTCCACTGCCCTATCCGGCAAAAACATCACTGTGGACGCAGCAAAAGAAGTTGTGGAAAACTGGCAAAACTCACAGGCTCGAGATTTAATTGAAACCCACAATCACGCGCTAGCTTGGGAATACGTACGTCACTTGGCGAATACTATTAAAACTAAAGACATTAGCCAAGCAGAAATTTTGCATATCCATCGCATATTGATGAATAAAGTAGATAGCGTTCACGCCGGACAATATCGTACCGGCACCGTACGCAACGAACCAAATGAAAAAGTTAACGTGGCGATGGCCGAAATGGTGCAGTGGCTAAACGGCAATCACACCAAACATCCGGTTCAAATTGCAGCCGATGCACATTTAAAGTTAATTACCATTCACCCATTTGTAGAGGCAAACTGCCGCACGGCACGATTGTTAATGAATTTAATTTTATTGCAGAACGGTTATCCACCGGCCGTAATTCGGGTTGATGATCAAAGCCGCTATGTCACCGATTTGGAGGTGGCGCAGGCTGATGCCCAATTGGATGATTATTATCAGTTGATTTTTGAGGCAACTGACCGTTCTTTGAATCTGTTTTTGTCATCAATCGCATCAACAGCATCAACTGAGTTGCCCGAGCCAGCAAAGAAAACACGCCCACGCAAAATTTCCAATAAATTATTGAAAATCGGGCAGGTTGCCGCCGCCGCTAATGAAACCATTGCCACAATTAGATTTTGGACCGAAGAAGGGTTGATTCCAATTTATAATACCTCGGTTGGGGGTTATCAGTTGTACCAAACCAAGGCTGTAGATAGAGCCAGAGAGATTCGCCGTTTGCAGACCGAAAAACGGATGAGTATAAAAGAACTAAAAAATTATAAGTTTTGACCCTTCTTGGTGTCATTCCGGACTAGATCCGGAATCCAGTCTATAAATGACTTTTTTTATATAGATTCCGGGTCAAGCCCGGAATGACAGTACCTGACGCTTTCTTCAACGTCGAAATGACATATAAAAGAGATTTGTGCTATTCTGATCGTGATGAATAATATTATCCCATCCACTTTTTGGCAGACCGGGCAGTGCTTTTTGGTTGTCTCTACACCAAATTCTTGGCCACAAATTTTAACCGAAACATTAACTGAATTTAGTGTTTCGCCTTACGATCTGTCCGAAATTGGCAAAGACTTAACTGTTACCGTAGCCGAGACCAGAGAGTTGCGTAGGTTGGCTCACACCACCCCAACTCAAGGCAAAATGCGCTTGTGCGTCATTTATCAGTCCGACCAATTAAACCACGAGTCGGCCAATACTTTGCTGAAAGTGCTAGAAGATACCCCCGAAAAAACCCGTTTTTTATTACTGTCGAACACTAACAACGTTTTGCCGACAATTCTGTCTAGATGTGCCTATTTTAACCTCCAAAATCAGGCTCAGATTGATAGCCAAATTATTCCACTTGCTTTCGCCCAAGATTTTGCTACAGTGAGCTTGAAAATAGGTGAGACAGTAAAAAATGGATTGGCCACAAATTTGATTGATTCGTGGAGCAAAGAAATCATACAAAGTATGAACCCCAATGCAGACACACTTCGATGGTTAATCGAAATACGATCAGCAATTAGTCAGACGTCGGTTAACGCCACTGCTTTACTCGAAACCACCTATTTGCACATTACGCATCAAATCCCCTTCCCAAAATCATTAGAATTTAAAATTAGGACACGCAATGGGAATATTTGAAATTATCATTTTTGTGGCGGCGGCAATTATCTTTATCATATTAGTGCGCCGTTTTCCCGAAACCGCAGAAGGGGTGGCGCCAAAAGCAACGCAAAATAGACGGTTGTTTAAGTTTAAGTTTAAACTGCCGCAATTGCATTTTAAGAAATTCGGCCCCATGCGAGTGCCTTTTAATGATTCGATGAGTGAAAACGACCAAATTTCTGAGCCACAGCCAGATGTAACCAAGTCCGCTGAGCCAAATATTAATCAATATCAGACGGCAACAAATTCACAGCTAAAAAATTTACTGGCAGACGGGCAGAAGTATTTTGACCTGCGCCAGCTAGATATGGCGGAAAAACAGTTTTTGAATGCGGCCGCAATTGATCCAAAGTGCGTTCTTGCTTACTATCGGCTTGGACAAATTTATTTAGAACGAGGCATCGCCACAGCTATGCCCGCAGCGGTTGATGGGCCCAAAAGAGTAAATAGTGCGCTTGTTGATGCAGAGGAAGCTTTTATGCAAGCTTATAAATATGATCCAGCCAATGGGTATATTCTGCATTATTTAGGCCGAGTGGCTCAAATTGGCGAAAACTATAATGAGGCAGTAGAGTACTTTGAAAAAGCGGTTGGGGAAGATGATAAAAATGCCGCCTGGCACTTTGATTTAGGCCAAGCGTATTTATCGCTTAGACAGTACGGCAAAGCAGTGCGATATTTATCTAGGGCTTGGTCTTTGGAGCCCCGAAAATCACTTTATAAAGACGCACTAGATGATGCCAAAGAACGCGAACGCCGCCAAAGAACTAATAAACTGTAATTACCGTATATAATTTTAAATTTTAAAGGCTAAATTTTAAATGAATAAGAACCAAATGATTAAATTTTAAATGGTTCCTTATTTAGTCATTTAAAAATTGGCAACCATTCATTTGAAATTAAAAATTAAAAATTTATATTTTTGTAGATTTCTCTCTACGAGCTGGAGGCCGGAGGGTTATTAGCTGATTAGGAGACCCATCAGGATAAATACCAAAAAGCCCCGCGTAAAGCAGGGCGTTTTTGGTTTTCAACTGAGAATATTATTCAGCAGCTGGGGTCTCTTCGTCTGATTTTTCATCAGCAACTGGCTCTTCAGCAGGTTTGCTATCAGAGGCAGGGGCGAAAGAGTGAACCTGTGCTCGGTTCTTGGTGAAACACTCGTTGCACAAGATATCGTCTGGGTTATGAGGCTTAAAGTTAACAGTATCTTTTTTGCCACATTGTTTGCAGGTGATTTCTGTGCGTTGTTCGTCTTTGTGTTGTTTGTTTGCTTGGCGGCAGTCTTTGCATCGGCTTGGTTGGTTAGTAAAACCTTTTTGAGCATAAAATTCTTGCTCACCAGCGGTCCATGTAAATTCTTTACCACATTCTTTACAAACTAATGTTTTGTCTTCGTATGACATATTATTCCTTTGTTTTTTGGCTACCCAAGATCGACCATACTTGAGGGTTCTGTCCTTGGCTTAGCGAAAAAATAAAGGAAACTTCATTTTTCTAATCAGTTAGGACCTAAGGAAACAGTTCCTATCTATAAGTATAACCGAATATGAAATAAATGCAAGAGGGGTAGCAGAAAACGGAGGTCTGAGTACGGATGACAGAGTATTTTATCATTCCCTTTATCGTCCCTTTTGCTCCCTAGCTATCCCTTGGTTTCTCGTTCGAGTTTGGAACGTCATGCGTCCAAAACGAGAACTACCTTGATAGTTCTCACCCCGGGACGTTTTACGTCCTGAATTCGAACAAGAAAGCCACCGCATTCCCTGTAACCTCAATTAGACTTAGAAACTGATGAGTATTTTAGCTTGCCAATACTTTTTTCATCGTTCTGGCACAACGAGTACAGATTAATAATCCATTCACTTTTTGTAAGTTCGGTTTTAAGGCACGACCGGTTTTGTGTACCGATTTTGGTACACTGTTTCCGTGCATCTGAGTTCGCTGACAAAGTGGACAAAATGCCATAGCATCTCCTATAGTGTTTCATTATCCGGACAATTGCTTTATATTTAAAATGCGTTTCAAAAAAATCGATCAACAATAATTATTGTAACTTAATTTACGGAGTTTTGCAAGTGTTAATTTTACAACTATGGCAACAAAACGCCCACCAGCCGATTGTGGCGATCGTTTCAATTTGTGGTATTGTGCTTGGGGTAATGCTAGCTTTGTCTGTGCACGAATTTGCTCACGCATGGATGGCAAATCGTTTGGGTGATGATACGGCAAAATATCAAGGTAGACTCACTCTGAATCCTTTGGCACATATTGATCCAATGGGATTATTTTTATTTGTGTTTGCCGGATTTGGATTTGGCAAACCGGTACCATACAATCCGAATGCGTTAAAATCTGATTTAGATGAGATTAAAATTGCAATTGCCGGCCCAATTTCAAACTTACTGGTGGCGTTAATTTTTGCTCTACCCGCCAGAATTATGACCATTGCCGGCTTGCCAACCGATCAATCGATATTTTTATTATTTTTAGACGCCATAGTGTCGCTTAATATCATTTTGGCGGTATTCAACATCATCCCAATTCCCCCGCTCGACGGATCAAAAATTGTAAATTACTTTTTAGACCACGAAGCGCGTGAAGTTTGGGAACGCATTGGTCCGGCGCTTCTACTGACGCTTGTATTTTCTAATATTATTTTTGGCTCTTCTGGCGGATTTAACTTGCTTAGCCGGATTATGGATCCGTTACTCAGAATTGCTAATTTGGCAATTCGCGGCGCCCCACAGATTTTCTAAAATTCGAAATACGAAAATGCGAAGCACGAAACAAGTTTAAAATTTTTTGAATTTGGAATTTTGGATTTGTTTCGAATTTCGAATTTCTGATTTAGTGCTTGATGTTAAGGCAACTTTTCGTTATAGTATTTTCATGCTAGACGCCATAAAGTTACACCAATCAACAAAACTAAATCCTCAAGCTATTGTCTGTATGGACGGGCGTATTCGGCCAAACGGACTTGAACGACCTTTTCTGGGCTTAGCCGGAAGTGGCGTTTTATTTTCCGATGCACAAATTACCAAATTCAAACAAAATCTGCTAAACCACGGCGTAAATCCCGCTACCCTAACCGTCACCTGGCACGAACACTGCGGTGCGTGCGCGGTTTATAAAGAGCGTACCGGCGATAAACGTAGCCAAGACGAGATCGCGCAGTGGTCCGCTCAAAAATTGGCGGATGGAATTGGTAGTACAATGCCCGTTAAATCAATTGGCTGGTCCGAAGACTACGACTACAAAGCTAATGGCGATCCACACAAACACAGCGAACCATGTATTGTAATTGATTACACCGGAAAACTAGATACAAAAGCTGCCGCAGTAGATGATTCATTTTTACTCAGCCACGCATACGCACCTGACGCCGAATGGCAAAAAGAAGAGCTAGAAATTGCGCTTAGTATTGCCATGGGAGACCACGGCCCGGGACTAGAGCATTTTACGGCAAACCCTATGCCGGTTTATTTAATCGGAGCTGATTTAGATAAACACGAAGAAACATTGCAACCGGTGCTAGAAAAATTCCCAGCTGCTGAATTAACTAAAATTAACTTGTAGTCCCTTGTCATTCCGGGCTCGACCCGGAATCCAGACTATAAAAGACTTTATTATATAGATTCCGGATTAAATCCGGAATGACAGCTCATAAAGTCCGATCTCAACCTACTCTCTACAGCAATCAATCGCTTTTTTAACTAACAAGCCTAGCTTAGACATCGGTGAGGTTTTTTTGTCGGGGTGAATATCCATTTGGTCGTCATCCACCTTTTTAATCTCGCCGACGTTTAATAAGTTCAAGTTAAGCCCCCAGAACAATGAGTACAACTCGTACGCCTTAGTAAACATCTCTTTGGCGTCTTTGTCGTGCCCCAATCCTTGTTGCTTGGTGCCAACCTCAATCAAACGCATACTAGCCGAAAGCAAATGTTTTGAAATGCACCACACCTCACCTTCGTACTCTTTGACAATTTTTTTGAGCAAGCTTTTGCGCATTTCGCGTACTTGCCCCAACAAATCGTAATATTGATCTTTGCCAGTTTTGGCGGCAGTAAAGAAAAAATGCTCTTCGATGCTGATTAAGTTCATAATCGCAATTGATAGATCTTCATCAGACGATAAATCTAGTGCCCCTTTTTTACTCTTAGATACTTTTTCCAGCCAGCCGTCGAGTTCTTTATCTTCAGACACAATATCTCCTTTATTTAGTAATGAAATAAAACGCCACGCTGCCGATTATCAAAAATGATACCGGGATAATGACACGTTGAAATTGCACGTAAACTTTATCACCGTTTCTGGCTTTAAGCCAATTATGAACCACCACCGCCAGTGCAAAAATCACCACCCCAAACATCGATCCGATGATAATTTTATCAATCCCCCAGAGTTGGCTGTTGTTATGCCCAAAAAATCGATATTGATAGAGCGGGACATAAGTCATTAAAACCCAAATAATAAACCAGAATGCGGCGCCTTTGGGAATATAACGCCATTTTTTGTTGCGCAACCAATTTGATGTCCACATTGTAATCGAAACCATTAATGCACCAATCCATAGCCCGGTTATCACATCATCGATTCCGAGATAATGCGACAACTCAACCCCACCAAGCACCGCTACCGTGCACACCGGGCACATCGCAAAAGTGGATTGAACCGATGCCACAAAAAGTCCAGTCAACAGAGCTGCACCGGTGGTAATTTTTTTAAGTTTATTGATTTTCATTCATATCCTTTGTATTTTTTTAATTTTTGGCCGTGCCATCCGTAGCTTTCTTGACCTTCCGAAGCTTTAGCGTAGGAGGGAGCGAGGGATGGTCAGGGTAGCCAGACTTGAACTGGCGGTCTCTGGACCCCTCTCCGAGCCTACCGCTCGTAGAGCCGGAGGCCAGCCTAGTCGCAGACTTCATTATATCATGGTCGGGGATGGCAGACTCGAACTGCCGATCTCTGGACCCCCTCCGGGCGTAGCCCTACGGGCGGAGCCCAGCCCGATTCCAGTTTCAAATTGGTCGGGGAGAGAGGATTTGAACCTCCGGTCTCTGGACCCCCAGCCCAGCGCATTAGGCCGCTATGCTACTCCCCGAAGATAATCAATTGACCTTTTTTAATCGCCCGGTCATAAGCACCCCGGCTACCCTTGTACATATGCTCAATTTTTCTCGCTTCTCCGATATTCTCACATATTTGATAAGCATACAACTTTAATGGGCGTCTATTTTTTGTAGAATTTACCAACCCCAGATCATGCTCTGACAGCCTAACACTAAGATTCACAGTTGACCCAATATACCGCTCCATATCAACTTGGCTGATCAATATATATACATAGCACATTTTTTTGACCCCCTCCGGGCGTAGCCCTTCCAGGCGTAAGCCTTACAGGCTGGAGCCTACGGGCGGAGCCCTCCGGGCGTAGCTCTACGGGCGGAGGCCAACCCCAGCGCTTTACCAACTAAGCTATACCCTGTATTTTGATTCGTACTTTACACATTATCAAAAAAACAGCATGTTTCATATGACTAGATAAATAAGAGGTGCGTAGGCAATTGCCTACGCACCGTCAGTGCTGAGAATTCCCGAGTCGATTGCCTTTCGGCAGTGATCTAGCACGGTACAGAGTGCCACCAAATGCCCCATCACATCAAGAGCGCCATCGGTGTTGTGGTCATACAGCTGGTGCCCATCGATCCCGGGTTCACGTGACCCGCTAATCCATACACCACGGCTGGTAGACGGCGGATAGAACATCAACGTAGGCCCATCCTTCCCATTGAACACGGTGGTGTACTGCCCATCTTCGCGTCCATCCGCGAATTCCTCAAACCAATGACGAATGTGCGTGTTGATGGCGGGCAGTAGCCCCTTGAATCCAGCGTGTTCGATCACGTCCCAAACCACTGGGTCAAAGTTGGCTGCCACCCGATAGCCCCGCGTGATCTCGTTGATATCCACTTGTAGACCCGCGTTGTTTGGACGAGCCATCTCGTACTGTCCAACCAGCACTGGCCACAGTGCGTAACTAAGTAGCACCATCGAATCGACACACTTGACCAGCTCGTAACGACGCCACCCAAGGCAAACTAGGCCATTCGATTCGAGATCCCGAAGTCGACGAATCGTCCTACCACCGATGCCGGTTGATGCCCAGGGATTGTCGACAATCCCATCATCCCACGGCTCAAACGTCAGCCGACCTTGTCCTCCTTTTGCTAGCCAGCTCATTGCCCGCTCGAAAATGTCAACGGGTAAGTAGGTGCATAGGACAGTGAACCCGTAGCCTGAAAACTCGATGTTCATGGTACCACCCCCTCACGCCACACGATAGCAGAAAATCATCCAAATTCAATAACAATAATCGTGAATCCAAAAACTACCGTTCATGTCATCCTAAACTTAATGATTTTGTCAGAAACCAGTAACTCTGGCCGCAGGTCAAAGGGAAGATTCATGATCTATATGATAACAAACATAGACTGGATTTCGGATCACCCGCCAGCTGGCGAGCCGGAATGACAACTACCTAATGAGATTTTTTTGAATCAGTTATTGGGTTCACAGCAAAAATATATTGACCATAACGTAACGATATGGTATAGTTATTATCGTTCTTAGAGAATCACGGCTAAGAGGGAGGGGTCCTGTGCCAGAGGAACGAATATGCCACGTTTGTGGCACGAGCTGTACCGAGGCCTGCCCGACGTGTGTTGAGAACTTCAAGACACGCAGGAAGGCAGAGGAGATGACCGGCGAGGAGCGTGAGAAGGAGGTCACGGATTTGCTAACGGGGCCGAAGGAGGTCTACATGGACATGGTCCTTAAGCGTGTCGAGGAACTTGTCGGACGGCCGGTGCGAACCACCGAGCTGGGCTTCAACCCAAGACTGGCCCAAGAAGCCCGTGATCGACAGTGACACGACCACCAAACCCTGCGAGCCAAGACCCGGCTGACCTCCATATCAGCCGGGTCTACTTTTTTTATCTTAGGCAAAAACGGCCAAATTCAATAACAAAAAAGAGAACGCTTGTTCTCTGCTCGCTGTCATCTCTACGAGTCTTCGACTCGTAGAATTGGGGATCGTTTTCTGTTTTCAAATTCTGCTCCGGCCATCACAGCACATTGGGCTTCAAAAATCCCAAGTGGTAGTTCGCACATGTAAGGTATAATACTTTACATAAATGTTGAACCACCTAAAAAAAAGTAAGAAGCAATGTGTTGGACAGCCGGAAGCAAATATATTGTAACATAAATGCAAAATTTTTTGCACCTTGCGCCATACGCCACTCAAAGCATACAATAGAAATAAGCAACTTAAAGGTGGTTTAGTTTGGCGTTATCAATAGCCAGAATATCAACAATAAGCACACACGAGCGCACCCTTGCCTCGGGCGTGTTGAATCATCCAAACGATCTTAGTTTTGGGGATATTGTTTATATTATCGATATCCCCCTACCCCGGTCTTTCGGTCAAATAGTTGAACAAACCATCATTGATTGTCTTAAAAACGAATATTTTTCGGAGGAGCGAAAATCCCCTATCTATCAGTTTGAAGATTGTATTAAGCAGATAAACCTGGCGCTGGCCGAATTGGCCGAGAACGGAAATAATGATTGGGTGGGGCACATTCACGCAGTGATTGCCCTTTTTGTTAATAACGAAGTCTATTTGTCTCACACCGGCAAAGTTACCGGTGCGGTTATTAGAGGACAAACCTACTCACCCATTTTTGACAACACCGCAAACATTACCGGACGAGTATTGGTACACAAAACCTTTGCCAATTTAACCTCTGGGCAATTATCAGTCGGCGATAGTGTAATTTTAGGCAATACCGAGGTTGGACGGCACTTTTCTCCGCAATTTTTATGTCAATCAATCGAGTCAAACCCCACCAATGGCGTACAGGCTATGTTCCAAGCCGGCAGAAGATTGCACCTGAATCACTTATCAGCAGTAGTGGTCAAAATTGAGAATGATGATCTCGATACCCAAACCGAACCATACACCATCGTACTAGAACCATCTGTCGGAGGGGTGATCAAAGCATCTCGAAATCCTAGTGTCGGCAACTTTGAAAAATCTTTCCGGCACAGCATATTAGATGCGGCTTCCGATCTAAGCAAACTGATATTCAGCGGTGTTAAAAGCGGGTATCAAAAAGCCAAGCGATTTTACACCGAGCCAAAAACCGAGCTGCAATACACCAACAGCTCAGATAAAGACACGGCAGTCATTCCGGTGAAATATAAACCAGGCGACGCGGAAGAGCCTTCACAGCCGCAAATTCGGATCGGTACACCCAAATTGCAACGCTCATCAGGACAAAAAATTAGCCATTCACTGTTTCACATTTTTGTTGATGCCCAAAGCTGGATAGTTAAAACCTCGCGTAAATTCAATAAAGTCAAACCAATTACCATATTAGCCTCATCCTTAGTTTTGGTTCTGATTGTGGGGATATCAATATATAACCGAACTCAACATCAAAACTCCACCACCACTTCTACCGCCAACATTACCCAAAAAATTTCCGATGCTAATAAATTTTTAGATGTTGCCACGCTGAATAAAAAGACAAATCCAGACTTAGCTCGGACAAATTTGGTTAAAGCCAACGACATTCTAAGCACCTTGCCCAAAGACAGTAGCGACGTAATAACGATAACCACAAAATATAACCAGTTATTATTGGAAATAAATCACACCGCCATTATTAACCCTACCGTAATAACCAAAGTTAGTGGCGACACAACGTGGTTTGGTATAATTGGCCAATACTTATTTGCCACAAACTCTAACGGCACCAAAATTACCCGACAAATTTTGGGTAAAAATACCTCGCCGGATATCATTTTTTCCGCCAGCAACGGGGCAAAAATTACCTACTTCACTATGTTTGAGCTAACTCGCCAAATTTTAGTTGCAACCAGTGATAATAAAGTGCAGCTTATTTTAACCGACAATAATAATCAATTAATTCAGTTGTCGCTACCCACAACCGAGAAGTGGCCCGGTATTAAAGCGGCAACGTGGTATCAGCAAAATCTATATGTACTAGAGAAAGACTCGGGGCAAATTTGGAAATTTACCGGCACCGCCAACTATAAATTCACGGCGGTTACCGCATACTTGGCTAAAAGTACGCTGTCCAACTCTAGCGCAATAGACATTACCAATGACGGCAACATTTATCTACTATTTAATTCGGGCGATGTATCCAAATTCACTAAAGGCAATTCAATTGGGTTCGGGCCGATTCAGATTCCTGAGCCCGGCAGTGGACTCGACTCCCCAGCACGGATTTTTGCTGATAGTTCGGGAAATTCAATATTTATTCAAGACAAAAATCGTATTATTGAGGCGTCTAAAGACGGCCAATACTCCGGGCAGTATCAAACCACACTCGGTGATATTAAACAAAGTTATATTTCCACCAAATCCAAACGCGGCTGGATTCTAGTTGGCGATAGCGTGTATCAATTTGATCTATAAAATTGCTTGAGCGAGTCCGGATGTCAATTCGTTCTTGTAGACCACGATTTATTGTGTTATTAAGAAAACAGACTAACCTCATACGCTAAAGCTTCGGAAGGTCAAGAAGTCTGGTCTACGTTTTTCTTGTTCGAGGTAAAACCGAGAACTAGCTATTCTTTTCACCGATGTCGTTCTCGCTTCGGGACGTTTTACGTCCTAAACTCGAACGCGAAAAGTTATTTCAGAGTTGTGAACTGTTGCACGTTTTTTTATTGACTATTTTTATAAAATGTGATATACATAAATCATCAACTCGGGGCAAGTTCCTAGCGCCCCATCGACAACACAAAGGAGACTGCTGTGAGACCCCCTAACGTGGGACCCACTGACAAGATACCGTGGTGGGTGGTATGTTTGATCGTTATTATCGTAGTAGGCACGGTGAGCCGAATCACCTGGATTACCCGAGTGCCGAATTACTACGAAGGATCCGTGCAAGTACGGCTGCTTTACGCCAAGACGACGATTGTCAGCGCGCCCACCAACGCGATGATCCAAACGACCGAAGACGGGGCAGTCCTCAGCTACATCCCAAACAAGGACTGCGTCATCCCGGTCGAATTCCGGGCGGACAGCCAGACCGACAAGGTCGAGTGCATCGCCGTCTGGAACACCGGCGTCAAGAACATCGTGATCGAACGGTCCGTGGAACGACGCGTGATGCCAGGCGCCAACGGGAAGTTCTACATCAGGATGGGCGAGCAGCAACTGGTCAAACAGGTAAACGGCTTTCAGTTCGACATCGAGGATGGCCCGGGCGTATCAGTGCAGGTTACCCTCGATCGAGGGAGACTGAATGACGTCGAAGTGACGCCGGAATTGCTGTGGTCGAGTGTCGACAACTCCGGCAAATCAGCTACTCTCGCCGTTCAAGAGGATCGAGGCGGCGAGGTCGTCATTCCGCTAACCTTCCAGACGGGTGCATTAAGCGTTGTTCGGGTTGATGCCGACTTCGCGAACAAAGCCGATGATCCGGTCAGGGCCGGCAAGAAGGTCGGCAAGATCCTCAAGGTCAAGCCACACAGTGTGGCGACCTGTCGCCTCCGGATTAGGCCGGATAGCCTGCAAATCGAGTGAGCGAAAGAACATCAGACGTGCCCAGGGTGACCGCAAACGCGGCCACCCGCTTATTTTTTTTAAAGTTTTTCTGGCGCGTCGATATTTAATAGATCAAATAATAATTGTAATTGAGCCTTAACCATGGCTACTAATTTTAATCGACGAGCGCGATCTTCTGCCGAGGCGTTTAGAATTGCATTGTGGCTGTATAGCCGACTAAACTGGCTTGCCACCTCATAAACATGATTGATTAAATGATGTGGGTCGTATTCTTCTATGCTCTGGCGCACCGCATGGTTTAACTCTAGTGAGGTAAATAACAACTGCTTATCATCTTCGGACCAGCCGACCTCATTGCCGTCTCCGGCATTAGTTGAAGTAGACTTTATTAATAGTGAATTGCACCGCGCATAAGCATATATAAGATAGATAATCGAGTTGCCCTCAAGTGCGAACATTTTGTCCCAGTCAAATACTACGTCGGTGTGGCGATCGTGTTGCAGATCGGTGTATTTAACCGCCGCCAATCCTAATGTCTGCGCCAGCTCTTCCCGATCTTTTTTTGTTAATTTGTCATTTTTTGCCAACAATAATTCATCGCATTTCTGCACCGCCGCGTCTATAACCTCGTCTAACCGAATCACATCGCCCTGACGCGTGCTCATTTTGCCGGTTTTAAGGCGGAAAAATCCGTAAGAAACATGAGTCAATTTGGGTAATTCAAAACCGGCGCCATAAACACCCGCTTCAGCTAGTTTCTCGGCCGCGGCAAACAGTTGTTGAAAATGCAGAGTTTGTTCGTTGCCCACCACATAAATTAGTTCGTCTGGATTTACCTCGTCGGCGCGTTCTTTTAGTGAAACCAAGTCGGACGTGGCATAAAGCGTGGCGCCATCAGATTTTTGAATGAGGAACGGTGGCAAGTTTTGTTCGTCTAGTGGGATAATGATAGCGCCTTCACTTTTGCACGCGACTTTTACCTCAAGCGCATCGTCCACAAACTGAGCTAGCAAATGATTGTATTCGCTCTCACCCCGCCAAACATCGAACTTAATTTTTAACTTATCGTACATTCGGTCAAATTCTTCGTGACTAAGCCGCGAAACCATTTGCCAAAGCGCCACCACCTCTTTATCGCCGTCCTGCAATTTTTTGAAGGTTTGGCGAGCCTGATCTTCTAACTTTGGATCATCTTTAGCTTCTTGATGAAATTTGACATAAACTCGCAGTAGCTCGTCTATCGGATGATCTTGCAGCGCTTTATCTTCACCCCATTTAAGCCACCCCACAATTAATTTGCCGAACTGTGTGCCAAAATCTCCCGGATGCGACCACGCCACCATGTTAGCACCTGCCGACCGAAATAAATTCACCAAAACTTGGCCTAAAATAGTGGTGCGCAAATGACCAACGTGCATTGGTTTGGCGATGTTTGGGCTGGAAAATTCGATGATGTATTTTTTGTCTTGCAAAGTTGGTGCAACATTTAACGG
This sequence comes from Patescibacteria group bacterium, assembly GCA_041660565.1. Taxonomy (NCBI): domain Bacteria; species Patescibacteria group bacterium. Next base: position 69,423 of record JBAZWC010000001.1, on the reverse strand, counting down.
CAAATTTAGCTGATGGTCCAACCAGTCATCTGCCATTGCAACATTGATAAAACCGGGACCAGCCACTGTGGCCGATTTGATTGCTTTGTCCTTTTTTAGTTGTTCAACAATGGCTTCGGCGATTTTTAATGGCGATTGTTTAACTTGCGGCGCCAATTTTAAGGCTACGTTGGTGGAATAATCACCAAACGCTATATCGGGACGGGTAACCTCAACGTTCTCGCAATTAAACCCAACCTTTGCAACCGCTTTTGAAATTAGATCTTTGATCACAGAACCTTCTTTATATTTAGCAGTCATTTCGACCCCGTGAGCTTCCACGAACGGTTGGAGAAATCTCTAAGAACAACTGGAATGGATTCTTTCTCAAGATTTCTCCACCGTGGTCGAGTTGACACTCTCCCCGAGTCGAAATGACAAGGGGGCGTTGGGTTTTACAAATTTTGTTGTTGATATTTAACTTTAACAAATCGATGCTTGCCGATGCGCATTTGCACCGGATTCACCAAATCAATTTGTTTATTTAAGTCAAATTGCACCTTGCCCTCAACCTCAACCGCATTACCCACAATCAGTCGGCGCGCTTCGCTATTTGATACATTAGCAACCTTCGCCACTAGCTGCATTAAGGGTAAATTTTTTACGTCCAGCTCAATTAATGTTGCTTCACCCGCATTACCATCACTAAATCGTGATAAGAATTTCTCACGTACAACGCTCGATTCTTTAGGATAATATCTTGCGACGATGTTTTGAGCCACATCTAACTTGATATCACGAGGGTTTTCATTGGATTTCAAGCGATGCGCAATTTCTGAAAGTTCATCGGACGAAAAATCTCCACATAACTTGGCGTAATGTTCAATTAGTTTATCATTCACCGCCATTAGCGAACCAAACATTTCGTCAGCAGACGCGTTAAGCGGGATGATGTTTCCGGCAGATTTGCTCATTTTCGATCCGTCAGACCCCGTTAGCAAATCGCAAGTTAAGACCACTTTAGATTTTCCACTTACCTTTTGGCGTAAAGTTCGCCCCGCGGTAATGTTGAATAACTGATCGTTCCCACCTACTTCTACGTCTGCTTCAAGTTGAATACAATCGTAGCCCACCATTAATGGATATAAGAACTCGTGCAAACCAATAGGTTGATTATTTTTCAAACGCTCTTGAAACATATCTCGCTCAAGCATCTGTTGCACCGTAAAATTCCCGGCTAATTTAATGATGTCGCTGAACGTTAGTTTGCTGAGCCATTTGCTGTTGAAAACTAATGACGCCGGATTTTTCCCGCTAAAGTTGATGATTTTGCTGGCTTGTTTTTTGTAGTCAGTAGCATTTTTTAGTACTTGCTCGTGGGTCAGTACCGGGCGTTCTTTAGATTTGCCGGTTGGATCACCAATTTGGGCAGTAAAATCTCCAATCAGCAAAATAATGTGATGGCCTAAATCTTGAAACTGGCGCAGTTTCCACAGCACTACCGCATGGCCTAAATGGATGTCTGGACTAGACGGATCAACTCCCAAATAGACCTTCAGCTTTTTGCCAGAGGCAGTTGCCTTAATTAATTCATCTTTGGTGATAATTTGAGTAACGTTGCGAGTTACCAATTCCTCAATTTGCTTCTGCATAAAAATCATCCTTGCATTAAAAATTTCAAATTTCAAATTTCAAATTGTAGTTTTCCCCCTATTTGGACAATATATTAAAATTGGAGTATTCTCAAGTAAGTAAGACTAAATGAAAAATCGACTAATAATTTTTGTTAAAAAGTTTTTTAATCCATTGGGATTAAAAAATCTCTCGCCCGCCGAAATAAAGCGTGGTGTTAAGCGCCTTACGTTTAAACAAGTACTGGTCATCGCGCTAAAAGTATTGGCTGTTTTTGTGTTGATTATTGTGGGCATGATTGTTTATTTTTCGTTTAACATTCCTAAACCGGGCGAACTTGCTCAAATTAAACCGGTTAGCTCTACTAAAATATTTGATCGAAACGGCGTATTAATTAAAGACGTTTACGACGAGGAAAAACGTACCGTAGTAGATGGTAAAGATATCCCAGATGCTGCCAAAAATGCCACGGTGGCCGTTGAAGACAAAGATTTTTATAAACATGGCGCCATCGACTATCGCGGTATTGCCAGAGCAATTTATGTTGATATTACGCACGGCTCAAAATCACAAGGCGCTTCTACCATTACCCAACAATTGGCCAGAAACTTAATTGAAGGTATTGGCACCAAAAAAACGATCGCGCGAAAAATTAGAGAAGCAGTGGTGGCGTATCAATTTGAACGTATTTATGACAAAGATCAAATACTTGCCTATTATCTAAACCAGATTCCTTATGGCAATAACAATTACGGTATTCAAGCCGCCGCAAATACTTATTACGGCAAAAATATTCAAGATTTAGATCCGGAAAAGGCCAGCGACGATGGTCAAAAGGCAATTCTGTACGCACAAGTGGCCACGTTGGCTGCGATTCCTCAAGCACCATCATACTATAATCCATATGGCAACCATGTTGACTCGCTTAAAATTCGCCGTAACAATGTTTTAAACAAAATGGCTGACCAAGGGTATATATCAAATGATCTAAGAGATAAAGCAAAATTAATTAGTATCAGCGAGGGCTTAACCCAAATTAAATCAAACAGCGTTGCCACCCATTTTATCTTTTATATAAAGGAGCAATTGGTTGATTTACTGGGCGGTGGGGCTGACGGCGAAAAGCGTCTGGCGACCGGTGGGTACAAGGTAACAACTACGCTTGATTTAGAAAAGCAAAAATTAGCAGAACAAATTATTACTGACAAATCAACTAGTATTTTTAAGTCAACCAACGCCAGCAACATCGCCTTACTTTCTACTGACGCTAAAACCGGTCAAATTTTAGCCATGGTGGGCTCGGTTGATTACAACAATAAGACTTTCGGATCTGTAAATATCACTACTTCTTTGCGCCAGCCAGGCTCGAGTTTCAAGCCGATTGTTTATGCTTCTTTATTTAAGGAAGGGTGGAGCCCGGGAAGCACAATTTTTGATGTTGAAGGTAGCTACGACCAATCTAAACCCGATGTCATTTGGCCTCATAACTATTCTGGTGGTGGTCGTGGCGCACTAACGACCCGATACGCACTAGGCAACTCTTTAAACATTTCAGCAGTTAAGGCGCAAGCAATTGTCGGAACCAGCGATGCAATAAGCAATGCTCAAGATTTAGGTATAACCACTTTAACCGAACCGGACAATTATGGCTTATCTATGGTACTCGGATCGGCCGAAGTAAAAATGACTGAAATGGTGGGGGCTTACGGAGTATTTGCTACCGGCGGTAACTTGCATCCAACATCAAGTATTCAAAAAGTTGAAGATTCAAGCGGCAATGTGATTCAAGAGTGGAAGGATCAGCCCAAAACCGTAATTGACCCGGGAATTGCGTACGAAATAAGCTCGATTTTGTCAGATAATGGGGCCCGCACCGCCACCTTTGGAGGCAATTCTGCGCTTAACTTTACCGACAGACAAGTGGCAGTTAAAACCGGAACCACCTCTAGCTATCGTGACGCGTGGACCATTGGTTACACCCCCCAAATCGTCACCGCGGTGTGGGTAGGAAATAACGATAACAAAGAAATGACACACTCCGGCGCGGGAGCGATGGCAGCCGCTCCGGTTTGGCGTGATTTTATGCAAAAAGTACTCAAAGATATGCCGGGTGAAGACTTTGTACGCCCCGACAACGTAAAAGACTGCTCCATTGTTAAATACACATATAATAAAAAACCAACCGACGCTACTCCAGCTGACGACATCATTCGTGATATCTGTACAGATAGCCAACAGCCCAAGGATGCCGATGACATTCATCAAACTGTCAAAGTTTATCGCTTAGATCAATCCAAACTAGCTACCGACGCAACTCCGACTGATTTAGTATTAAACAAAATATTCACCCGTATTCATTCTGAAAGGCCAAAGGATCCGGTCTGGGAAAATCCGGTTCAGGCATGGGCTAAAAGTAATGGGCTAAATACCGAATCCCCACCAACCGATGAATATGACCCAACCACGAACGATAAATTAACAGTAGCCGTAGTCTCACCTATCGATGGAGCAACTGTCTCGGGCACTATCAATCTACAATCCACCGGGGCATCACCTTTCGGGGTATCGTTAATGACCTTCTATATTGACGATGTTAAAGTGGCCGAACCTAATGCTCCATGGAAAGTGTCTTACGACACCACTGATCTAATAGATGGAAAACATACATTCAAAGTGGTAGATAGAGACCTACAAGGCCAAGAGAGTACCGCTACTGCCAGCTTTACCACCGCCAACAATTTGACATTGGCGATATCCAACGTAATCGCCACACGGTCTGTGGATAAACTATCGGTTACGATAACGTGGAGCTCGGGTGTTGCCGCGTCCGGAAATGTGGTTTATGGTTTAACCAACACCTACGGTTCAACACAAAATGAGGGCGAAGGGAACGTAAAGTCACATTCCATTACTATTACCGGCCTAACTGCCACCGCCACTTATCATTACAAAGTAACTTCGCAGCTTGGCACCGGAACCGTCTCCTCCGCCGACCTAACGTTCTAAATCGAGGCACGCATCACGACCACCGTAGGGGCGGACTCATATGTCCGCCCACCGGTTTTCTTGTTCGAAGTCGCGACTGAGAACTACCCGTTTTTGTTGTCATTCCGGACTAGATCCGGAATCCAGTATATAGAAGACTTCCAATATTCTTGTTCGAGGAGGGTTACGACGAGAACTACCCAATCTGATTGAGTTCTCACTCCGTTCGAACAAGAAAATCAATCTTGCACCTCGAAGGTGATATATAAAGCAATTCTGGAGTAAACAACAATCTGAAACGTGGACGAAAGCCGTAGCCACCATCCCACAGTTTCCTGTTGTATTATATACAAACAATGGCCCTCCGACAAAGTGTCAGAGGGCCAAAGGGTCAGAGCACCAGAGTGGCACTAAGACCCAAGGGTCAGAGGTTCAAGAATCGCGAGAGAGGAACTGGTTGCCGACAGTCCACTGGAACAGTTTCGCAACCGAGTCGACGTTCAGGCACCAGCCGCTGTAGCTGGAGTACCATAAGCAGTGAACCACCCAAAGCCTTCCTTGGGCGTCCTTGACATAGAAAAGATAGCGGCCGTGGGGAAGCTTCCCCAACAGCTGCGACAGCCATGCCAAGAACGTCTCTACCGTCGCCTCACCACCCAGTTCGGCGATGATCGGGCCATCCACCGACTGCCTAAGCAGTTTGCTGACGCGGAGCCGCGCCGCCGGAACATTGGTCTCGATCTTGCCAGCGATGAATTTCTTGAACTCTTCGCTGGCCCAACTGATGCCGTGCTTTCCCTCGACCAACTCCGTCTCGGCGTCGAATTCCGTGACCACATCGACGCCGTAGGTGCCGACGTCTTCAAGCAACTTCGACGCTTCGACTGCCTGAATCGTGGCCTCGCCACGAATCACCTGCCGCACCCCGACCAGAGTGTCGCCCTCACTAAGCTTCTTGATCTCTTCGTTGGTCCATCCGCATCTGCGGAAAGCCAACTTGAGCTCATTCGCCTGCCCGACATCGAGCATCAGCTCAGAGTCAGCCATCGAATTCTCCCTTGCGTAAGCCCGCCGGCGATGATGGCCCAACGGTTTGGGCCAATGTTCAGGTTCTAGCAACTATATTAGCATATATTACACATTTAGTCAAGTTTGGCGTTCGTAGACCACGCTTTAGTGTGTTATGAGGAAAACAAACTACCCCCTTCGCTCTCCGAGCTACGGAGGTCACGAAAGCTTGGACTACGGTTTTCTTGTTCGAGGCATAACCGAGAACTATCTTCGAGTTGTCATTCCCGCGAAGGCGGGAATCCAGTCTATAGAAGTCCACCTTTTAATAGCCTGAGGTCACGGTCTGTATTCCATATCTCTAGTAACTTATCAAAGTTTTCGTCAGGTTTGAGCATTAATTTGGCCAACATGTCAATTTTTTCTAACTCTTTTGGGGAAAGTTTCTTAAATTTTTTGTATGTACCAAACTCTGGGACATGGGAATAAATAACTTCGTCATTCATTAAAGAATGAAAATCATAGAAAAGTGACCATACAACCACAATGGCGCCACGATCAGACGAGGCGTTATAAAAATGGTCCGGGTCGACTTTTCCAGAACGAATATTTAGCCAAGCAACTGCTGGAAAATCAAATTTGTCGTTTGGCATATCATATGGATTAAATTTGTCTTTTAGACTCAGACTTCCGTCAACATCTATTGTTACCCAACGGTTATCGTCTTTTTTCCAATACTGATTAATCCAGTGATCCGTACTCACATCTCCCAAACTCCCCATATCAAAGTATGGCGCATTACCAGACCGAACGCGAGCCGGTATTCCTTTAGATTTGAGAATAGATGCCGTGAGAATTGAGACAAATCTACAAGTGAGTATTAATTTGTCCTCAACTTTGCGGTTTGGGGTTAGGCCGCGAGCGTCACGACGGTATAGCTCAGCTAACATCGCTGGGGTGGTGGGTAAGTTATCATCTTCTGGCTGACGATACCATGGAACTTGTTTCATATCGCCAAATTTCAAGTCATAATTTGTGCCCACATTCCCAGCCTCAAGAGTGGTGCGATGAATAATATTTTTTCTTACTAAGCTTCCGATTTCTTGGATGTTGTCTGGTAGATCGTGCTGGAGTATGTTTTTGTATAATCCTGGGTTTGTGAAAAGACCAAATTCTAGATAGTGATTAAGAATTTTATCGTTCATTTTTCTCCTGTATTTTATATTAATCGTAGACGATTGATAGACGAATCACCTTCACACCCTCGGGGTGAAACACGTTCATCATCCTACGCTCTTACGAGCTACGGACGACAGGCGTCTTGGTAATTTCGGCAAAGAGCATTCGGCCGGAGGATGTTTGAAAAACACGCACCACGTTGCAGTTCACTGTTTTGCTAATTTCTTTATCCGCACCCTCCACCACCACCATTGTCCCGTCTGCGAGGTACCCAACGCCTTGCCCGCGCTCTTTGCCTTTTTGCACAATTTCGATATTCATTGTTTCACCCGGATAAACGACCGGTTTTAACGATGCAGCTAGATCGTTCAGATTCAACACCACCACACCCTGAATGGTAGCAGATCGATTAAGCGCGCTGTCTGTGGTCAAAACCCGGCTACCGCGCTCTTTGGCTAATACCACCAATTTATGATCAACCCCGATTTTCTGATCGATATCTTTGTCGATTATACGCAAATCAATTTTTGGGCTCTGACGCAATGCTTCTAACAACTCTAGACCACGGCGGCCTTTTTCGCGTTTGATATCGTCTTTACTATCGGCCAATTGTTGCAATTCATCAATCACAAAAACCGGCACTGCAAAAGGGGATATCATAAATCCAGTTTCCGCCACCTCTAAAATCCGCCCGTCAATTAGTGCCGAGGTGTCTAACAACAGCTCTGGTAATAAATTAACGTTGTTAAAGTTGAGTGGGTTTTTCCCGTTAATCCATGATTGATATACTAGATTGAATCGCTTGCCTTGTGCCATGAACAAATCCAGAACGGCTACGGCCGCAAAAATATTTACTATCATTGGCAACCACTTGCCATAATCCCCCGGTAGACGTGAAACCGGAATGGCCAACAGCGCACCAACGAGCAATCCAAATATTAACCCTAAAATGCCCACAAATACATATGGAAATGATGATTTCATTAATTTGCGAGTAATGAAAAGCGCGGAAATAGATATCACTAAAATAATGACAAATAAAATGGATTGATTTGGATCGGTCATATTTTCTCCTCATAACATATTGTCATCTCGACTCCTCGATGTTCCAATTGGGGCGTGTGCAAATCTACAATATGAGAATTTTAAATTTTCAATTTTCAATTTCAAATGAAAGGAAGCCAATTTTAAATGACTAAATAAGGAACCATTTAAAATTTAATCATTCGGTACTTATTCATTAAAAATTTAGCCTTTAAAATTTATAATTATGGATGAGATTCTTTCTTAGATTTCTTGAAGCGTGGTCGAGCCGACGCTCTCCCCGAGTCGAAATGACAGTCGCGATGTTTTCATTATTATTTTTGGAATAACTTCGAAATCACTGCTTTAATTGTTTTTTCCGAAATTGTTGAACTATACCCCAGCCGTTTGGCTTCTTTTTCGCGGTCGGTCAGCTTTGAAACCGGTCTTATTTCACCAAGCAATCCAACTTCGCCAATTATCAACATCGATTTTGGAATTGAGATATTTAGCAATGACGACGCGATGGCCACACAGATAGCCAAATCCCCCGCCGGATCTTGAATTTTTATTCCCCCAACCACATTAACATACACATCAGAAGATTCTAGCTTTAGGCTAGCGCGTCGTTGCAACACTGCCACCAAAATGTTCAGTCTATTCAAATCTATGCCAACTGCGGTTCGTTTAGGGTAACCGAAACCGGTTGGCACCGTTAACGCTTGCACTTCGACAAGTAGCGGACGTCGCCCTTCTAAAATTGATGTTACCACGCTCCCAGGCACATTATCTAGGTGATTCGACAAGAAAAGTTCGGACGGGTTATCAACCGTGGTCAGTCCGTTTTCTGACATTGATAAAATGGCGACCTCGTTAGTGGCGCCAAAACGATTTTTCAGTCCTCTTAAAATTCGTGATTGTTGAAACGCATCACCTTCAAATGACAACACCACATCTACAATATGCTCCAAAGTTCGTGGACCGGCGATGGTCCCCTCTTTGGTAACATGGCCAACTAAAACGATGGGGATATTAAGCTTTTTGGCTAGCTGCTGAAACAGCTGCGCGCCACCGCGAACCTGAACAATACTACCTGCCACCCCGGGAATGTCTGAGTTAATTACTGTTTGAATTGAATCAATAATGACCAACGCCGGTTTTTCGTTTTCAATTGTAGCCGCGATGATATTAATATCGGTTTCTTGTAATAATTTGAAGTTTGATTTGATTTTTAGTCTGTCTGCTCGATCGCTTACCTGCTCAAGCGATTCTTCACCGGTAATATACAGTGCATTCGGAATTTTATCCGCAATTTGTAGCAATAATGTCGATTTACCGATTCCCGGTTCTCCACCTAATAGTACAATCGATCCGGGTACAATGCCGCCCCCCAAAACTTTATCCACGTCGGCATTCCCACATGTCATCCGGTGCCAGTTTTGTCGAGAAATTTGAGAAAGTTCAACCGGATTAGCTGACCGAGATGCCCGAAGTTTAGTGGTAGATTTAATCACCACCTCTTCAACTAAACTGCCAAATGCGCCACAACTGTCACATCTCCCCTGCCATTTGGCTGAGGTCTTTCCACATTGTTGACAAACAAAAATTGATGATGCCGACATAATTCCTACTTAAAATCAATTAGTCTTAATTCGCACTTTTCATTCCCACCATATCTATTTATCTCTAATGTTGCAACAATATCTTTGGCTATTGGCTGATTTAATTCTTTAATCTTATCGCCCAAACCAAAACCAACAAACGGAATCTGTTTTGCACCTTGGCTAATTATCCCTCTAATATGATTATTTTCTTTGCCCATGGTCTTAATATCGGAAAAATTGACCGATTTCAATAAAAATTTCGGCTTCAGATTGCCTAGCCCAAATGGCTCAAACTGCTCCAATAAGTATGATAACTTCATACTTATTTGGTCAAGACTAACCTCGGCATCGATCAATATAACTTTTGTGTGATCAGTATTAGGCCATTTTTGATTAATTATTCGATTTATTTCAGTCTTGATTGTCTCAAATTTTTCTGGCTTTAAGGTTAGACCGGCGGCAAAATTATGACCACCAAAACTTTCTAACTGCTCACCAATCTGATCAAAAATGTCGGGTAACAAAAACGGGTCAACAGACCTGGCGCTACCTTTATATATTGTCGGGGTTTTTTCAAAAATAAAAGTTGGCCGGCGGTAAATTTCCGCCAACCGTCCTGCGATCAACCCAACTACGCCGACCGGCCAGTCCTCGTGCGCTAACACAATTGCGGCACAGTTTTTAGCTGCCTCGTCTTGCGCCAAATTGTCTGCCGTCTTCATCGCTTTGCTCAATAGTTCTTGACGGTCAAGGTTGTGTTGGTTCACTAACTCGGATAATCTCTCAACTTCTGCAGTTTCAGACGATGCCAATAGCCAAAACACTTGCATTGGATCTTCGTTCATCCGCCCGAGCGCATTTATCCTTGGCCCCAGTAGAAATCCAAGATGATACGACGAGATTTCGCCTGGCACAATTCCGGCGTGTTTGATCATATATTTTAACCCAATATTGCGAGTACTGTTAATGACTTTAAGCCCAAAGTGGACTAAAACTCGATTTTCCCCAAGCAATGGCACCATGTCGCAAACTGTAGCCAACGCCACTAAATCTAAGTGCCATTTTAACCAACCTTCGGTCAGTGCCGGATATTTTTTAGAAAGATATGTAAGCAGCTTAAACACCAACCCGGTTGCGCACAACTCGTCAAACGGATATTGGTTATCGGATAATTTATGATTAACAATAATCGCATCTGGCAAATCAAGATGCGGCAAGTGATGATCTACCACAACCACATCAATGCCCTTGCTTTTGGCATAATTTATTTCTTCAATTGCGGTTGTGCCGTTATCAACGGTAATAATAAGCTTGGCTCCTTGGCCAAGTAGCGCATCAATACCTGCCAAAGAAAGCCCGTAACCGTCGCTGCGCTTAGGAATATACACCACGGTTTTTGCCCCAATTTGGTTTAAGCCCAAATAAAGTAAGGCAGACGCCGGGATACCGTCTGCGTCGTAATCCCCAAATATACCAATAGTATGATTTTGTATGACATTTTCTGATATCAAATTCACAGCCGTATCAATGTTTGGTAGCGTTTCTGGATCAAACAGTTGATTTTCAAACGATGGGGACAAAAACGATTCTTTATCATTCGCATTTCGTAATTTTAAAAGGTGGCTAAGTAAATCGCTGTCCAGACGATCTTGTACCACCCATTTCGCACCAATATTTTTCATTTATAATACGCTTTCCCCACCACCCTCACGTCCAAATATTCCTTTATTTGGCTTGGAAATTGATCTAAAACCAGCTTTGCCGCCTTAAGTTCGATGATCGGGTCTCGAGTTGCATCCAAAATAATTTTCGGACCACTCTTTGGAATGGCAGTAACATCAAACGTAGTTGCACCAACCTCAAAATGATCGAGTGGTTGACCAATAATGATATTAAACTTTTCGTACGAAGTTGTGATGAAATGAATAAATCCCGGCGTCGCCACACTCTCACCGTTAGTGTAGGCAATATTGGTGGTGTCTACCACCACCGGCATTTCATATGGAGGAGATGCGGTAACAATCACTTTTCCGTCTAACCCTACCAGAAACGATGCATTATTCGATCGCCACTCTGCAGCCATCACCCGTTCCACCACCACCACTTTAATGGAATCCGGAATCACCCGATATACCACCACATCAGCGATTAGTGGTGATGACTTTCGAATTGCGTCCTCGGTCTTTTTAGTTGGGAACAACCATAAATTCGCGCCAGACGGAATCTGTTTAGAAACCAATTTTAAATCAACTGTCTTTAAGCCATCTATTGTCACGTTTCTAACTGTAAAAATAGGTGAATTAGCCAACCACACTGCCAGTGACACTACGCACGCAAAAAAAATAATTCTAACAATTGGGCGCCAAGGAAATTGCTTTTTACTTTTAATTGGAGCCGTTGAGGCAGAGATCTTTCGCTGTCTAATAACAGTTTTTTGGCTAATTTTAGGCGCTTTTGGCGTCAATTGCGGTGTAGGCTCAGATAATGGTCGCATAAATTTCCTCTAATCAACTTCAAAATATGTCATTTCGACCCTAGAAGAGCGTCAGCTCGACTATGTTGGAGAAATCTAAGAAAAAATCCTATCCAAATTTTAAATTTTAAAGGCTAAATTTTAAATGAATAAGTGCCGAATGTTTAAATTTTTAAAAGGTTCCTTATTTAGTCATTTAAAAATTGGCTACCTTTCATTTGAAATTAAAAATTAAAAATTAAAAATTTTCTTTCTTTGAGATTTCTCCACCCTCGAGACAATGCTCGAGGAGTCGAAATGACATCACATACTAGTGCTTTGCCCAAGTGCCAATATATTCGACTTCTTCTTCTAAATTGATATCGAATTTTTCTTTAACTAAATGTTTTAATTTATCTGATAGCTGTTTTATTTCAGACGCCGATGCTTTACCGCCGTTAGTGACAAAATTTGCATGTTCTTTGGCTACCCCAGCGTCGCCCACTCGCATTTTTTTAGCCCCAACCTGATCTAGCAGCCAACCCGCAGAATCTTCCGGTTTACGATCGGCATTTTCGGCGTGGCTTGCCCCACCCGGATTTTTGAAGTAACTACCCGCAGAAGCAATGCCTTTGGGCTGATTCAAATCCCATCGCCCTTGTTTGGATTCTTTCATCCGACGCAAAATTTCATCTTTACGTTGCTGACGCAGCTGCAACGTTACAGACAATATTACCGGCTTCTGATCCGTGTGCCATTGTTTCAACTTACTGGTTCGATAGCCATATCCCATCCAATTCACATCAACTTGTTCAATCTTGGCCGCCTCGCCGTTTGTTGGCGGAAATAGGATGGTAACAGATTTCACGATCTCAGACATGCTATGACCCCAAGTCTCTGAGTTATTATGAACCGCCCCACCAAGCGTGCCCGGCAAACCAAACCACCACTCCAAACCGCCCAGTTCTCGCCCTGCCGCTTCTGTAACAACCTGAGCCAATATAGCGCCGGATTCAGCCATTACCTGGCTTTTTTCAAGCACAAAAGAAATGTGATTGGCATGGTTAATAATAGTCAACCCGGGAAAACCGGAATCAGATGCAATGACATTGCTTCCACCGCCTAATACGATATAAGGAATATCGTTTTCAAAACAGGTTTTTAGGGCTTTAACCAAGTCATCGATATTTGAAACTTCGATCAGGAAGTCACTCGCGCCGCCAACGCGCATGGTGGTAAATTGGCGCAAAAGTACATTTTGTTGCACCCCTGGTAGATTTTTAGTTAAAATTTCTTCAACTTGATCGTGATTCATATTGCCATTATACACTTTTCAACAACAAAAGTCAGAATTTGTAGCTCCTCATCCGCCTTTCAGGCACCTTCTCCTCAAAACGAGGAGAAGGGTTTCGAGGTTTCCCTCTCCTCCTAGAGGAGAGGGTGGCCGTAGGCCGGGTGAGGAGGATAGAGTGGCAAACCACTGGACAAAGTTCTAAAAATGGTGTAAAATATGGTCATTGTGGCACCGTGCCGCAAGTTCCCCTCAACAGGAGGTTCACGGAGATGCACATTTGGCTGAAAGCAATCGGCCGATACCTTGGCCGAAAGCTTCGCCGATTTGGGCGTGCCGTTATGTATGTCCCAAATTGGGTGGGTGAGAGCACTTGCGGTTTCGCGGTAGGTATATGGGCATTCGGGATGGCCATCGGATTTGTCACGATATTCGATCTTGTCACGCATCACAGTCACAGATCACTTTGGGAGTGGACATTGCTCCTGATATGTTGCTGGATACATTCACCCTCGATCGGGGCGGTTGCCAAAGCGTTCTGGAAGTACCTGATTGTTACTCCCAGCCAGGCAGCCGTACAGTGGGGCACTCGTCAACAGCAGGAGATCGCCCACGAGGTTACCGTTGTAGAACAAGCCGAGGTCATCCGAAAAGCGCAGGCGGAGGAAAGAAGGCTCGCTGAGTTGGCGAGGAAACTGGCCGTGGACGAGGCTGCCAAAACCGCCAGGCTGCTGCGGCCATCTGATCGCCCTGACGAAGAGGTACTGCTCCGTGCCAGCCAACAGGAGGATGCCTAATGCCCGAGGATGTCACACGACGTCCCCGGGCTTATTCTTTGCCATTCTGGGCTTGATCCACCTCTGCTCAACCTCGTCGAGACTGGTCCAGAATCCAGTCTGTTCTTGTTCGAGGAGCACTGCGACGAGAACTGTCATGCACCCCCAACAGAGTTCTCGCTGCGTTCGAACAAGAAAGAACATTTCCATATATTATGTTATAATTTACGTATGAAAATATTTAATTCCGAACTAATGCAAGATTACGGCACCTACACTTTTGGCTACACCACTTACGCCGTACGCGAAGATGGTGACAAACTAGCAGATATCTACAACCTCGGCTTCCTACCCTACACCGGCACCAAAGGCATTAATAATATGTACTATATGTCTCGTAGCGTGCGAATCAAACTAGATGATTGGCAGATGAACAGCGAAAACCGTCGCATCTATGCCAAATTTAACGATCTAAAATCAACTCTTATCCCCATTACTAAATTTGACACCCACGACCCCAAATTTGTCCATTTTTGCCTGCATTATTTTGGCGAACGATTTGGCGAAAGAGTAATGCCTGAAAGTCGGTTTAGACAGATTTTGGATATGGGCGTAATTACCGACATTATTGAATACAAAAAAGATAATGAAGTTTTTGGCTACTGTTTTTTGATTCAAGATGACCAGATGAGTCATTATATTTATTCCTTTTACAACCTTGAACATTTTTCCAATTCACTTGGGTTGTGGCTAATGACCGATTGTATTAAATACGCTAAAGATGATGGCAAAAAATATCATTATTTAGGCACCGCCTATGGCGATAAAGGTTTGTATAAAACTAACTTTGATCAGTTAGAGTTTTGGAACGGTGAGCGCTGGGTAGACAGTCGCGATCAGTTGCGTGACCGTTGCCGTTCAGACGCCGGGCGTCAGGTACATTTGGTAGATGAATGGAAGCAACGTCAAGCGGAAAGATTCCAATGAAAAAAGCATATTTTATTGGCATTTGCGGCGTGGGAATGAGTGCCACCGCCATTTTACTTAAACAAAAGGGATGGCAGGTAGAAGGATCTGATGAAGGATTTTACCCACCAATTAGCGATTATTTAATCAAAAATCATATCAAGTTTCATACAAAGTATGAAAAAAATAACGTTCCCGATAATCCGGATATGGTAGTAATTGGCAAACACTCAACTTTGACCCCGGAACAAAATGCAGAGGTAAAAGAAGTTTTTGCGAAGAAGTATCATACTTTATCATACCCAGAGGTGCTGGCCGACATCGCCAAAGATACCTGCAATTTAGTGGTGGTTGGTAGTTATGGCAAATCAACCTGTTCCACTTTAGCCGCCTACATTTTAGCTCATAGCAATCTTGATCCTTATTACTTTTTAGGCGCATTGTCGGATAATTTTGATGAAAACGCCCATGTTGGCAAAGATCAAATTTTTGTGATGGAAGGCGATGAATATCCTTCTTCAAATTGGGATAGCGACGCCAAATTTTTACATCTAAACGCTCGTAATGTTTTAGTCACTGGTTGTGAGCACGATCACTACAATGTTTTCCCCACCATAGAGAGTTACAAAAAACCATTTGTTCAGCTGTTAAAAACTTTACCTAAATCGGCAGTGATTGTGGCTAATTTTGACGAAAAGAACACCACCGAGGTTGTGAAAGAAAGCGATCGTCAAGCAATTTATTATAGTTTAAAAAATACTGATGCAGATTATTATGGCAGTGGGTTTAGCATTGGTAGCCAAACCAGATTCGATATTCATCACCATGACCAAATTATTCCTATCACCACCTCTTTGCTTGGCGAGCATAATTGGTTAAATATTATTGGCGTGGCAGCGTGGCTACTAGAGTTAAAGCTAGCCAGTCCTGAGCAAATTTCCAAGGCGGTAGCCACATTCAAACCATTATTTAGACGGCTAGAGTTAAAAACCGCTCATCCAATGCCGGTTTATGAAGATTTTGGCAGCTCCTACGCCAAAGCAACCGCTGGCATTAAAGCAGTACGCGATCAATATCCGGATAAACGAATTGTAGTAATTTTTGAACCACACACTTTTAGTTTTCGTAATCACGGTGCATTGGAATGGTATGACCGTTTGTTTGATTTTGCCGACCTAGTCTTTATTTACCAACCACCAACCGCCGGGTCAGAAACTCATGATCAACTAACACAAGCGCAAATTGTGGAGCGAGTAAAAAGTACCGGTAAAAAAGTAATTTCCCTAAAAAAATCAGATAATTTGAGCGACCAAATACTTCCCCACCTAAATTCCAAAAAAGATGTTGTACTCATCGAATCCAGTGGCAGCCTAGACGGCTCTATTCCAAAAATTATCAGCGCGATTAATAAGCTGACAAAATAGTTTGTCATCCCCGACTCTGCCAGCTGGCGGACTATTTGGGGATCTGGCGCCAACCACCCCGAACTTGATTCGGAGCAGAGATAGAAAATTCTTTTATAGACTGGATTCCCGTCTTCACGGGAATGACATGCTATTTGACCGCGCTGAGAATCACTTCGGCGATTTTGATATCGGCATCTTTAGGATTAATTTTTTGCATATTCAAACCCATTTGATGTAATTTGTTTTTCTCGGATGCGATATGCAACAACTGTCCAACAAATTTTTGCGAATCCAAGCCATTTTGATCCATCATCACCACCCCGCCAGCTTTCTCACAAACCTCAGCGTTTTTAACCTGATGATTGTTAGCACCACTTGGTAGTGGAATCAGCACCGCCGGAATGCCAAAATACGACAGATCGGCAATACCGTTTGCCCCAGCGCGAAACAATGCTAGGTTTGCAATGGTTAGCCACTGCTCAACCATATTTTGTTCCACAAAACCAAACGGCTGATAACGCGATTTACAAGTGGCAGACAGTTTTTGACGATATTTTTCGGCCGTAATTTTGTAATTTGCCCCAGTCTGATGAATAATCTGAAAATGTTCGGCCAGTTGCTCAAGGTTATGCCAAATTAGTTCGTTGATAAATAAGGCGCCTTGACTGCCCCCCATTATCAGTAGTACCGGCATATCGTTCGTGAATCCAAAGCGACTAAGAACCTTGGCTTTATCGATTGTTTTTGAGTACTTTTTAGTTGGATTCCCGGTGTAAATTAATTGGCGTCTAAAGTTGGTGGGATAATTCACAATCGGCCACCCGGTACAAACAGTTTGACTCAAACCGATTGATACCCGATTTGCCGCACCCATCACCGTATCTGATTCGTGTGCGATTACTTTGATTCCTAACACGCGTGCCGCAATTACCACCGGCACCGCCACGTAACCTGCTTTAGAGAAAACCACATTGGGTTTATAGGTAGCTAGATATCCGAGCGCTTGCCAGAATCCCAAAAATGTTTTGGCGATGCTGACTAAGTTATCGACAGACCAATACCGACGCCATTTTCCAACCGCCACGGGCATGAAACGCACCCCCACTTGCTTTGCCGCTGAGGCATCTAGCCCATTTTTCTCACCCAACCATAAAATATGGGCGTCGGTTTTGGTTCGCAGCTGTGCTATGACCGCGATAATTGGAGTGATGTGTCCACCGCTGCCACCACCGGTTACCACTATTCTCAAATTGTGATTTTCTTCTTTGGACATTTAATTCTCCGACAATCAATAAAAATTCGAAATACGAAACTCGAAATACGAAATAAATCTCAAAATCGAATATTCAATTTTTGGATTAATAATTTTTCGAATTTCGAAATTCGTGCTTCGTGCTTGTTCTGTCACTTCGCCTCCATATGTCTAGAAATATTTAACAACACCCCCGTAGCCATAAATGCCGCAACCAGAGCTGAGCGGCCAAAACTAATAAACGGCAACGGCACGCCGGTTAAAGGCACCAAAGAAACCATCGCGGACATGTTTATTAGTGCCTGTGACACAAACCAAGTGGTTATGCCTACCGCTAAAAGCGTACCAAACATATCCGGCGCGTATTTTGCCACCCTTAGCCCCCGCAATCCTATGAATCCAAAGACCAGCACCACCAAGCTGGCGCGTAAAAAACCCAGCTCCTCTACCACCACCGCGAAAATCGAGTCGGTGTGCGCCTCGGGCAAAAAACCTTGCTTTTGTACTCCTTGCAAAAATCCTTTACCCCACAACCCACCTAAACCTATCGAAATTTTTGCTTGCGAGATATGATATCCGGTCCCAAGCGTCGCTGCATCAGGATTCAAAAATGCGGTAATGCGGGCTAAACGATAAGGGGCGATTTTGATTGCTGTCACTACCACCGCGCACATCGCCAAAATGACCGTTGATATTTGGGATAGCTTGGCGCCGGCCACCACATACATCGCCACGGCAATACAGACCAAAACCCCGAGCGACCCTAGATCGCGCTGTTTTAACATCAACGCTGAAATGGCACCAATGATGAGCAAAAATGGCAGAAGACCGGTGGTCCAGCTGGTCACGCGAGATTGCTGGCGGCTAAACCACGAAGCCAAAAATAATATCAAGGTCAGTTTAGAAATTTCGGAGGGCTGGAAAGTCTGACCAAACACGCTAATCCAGCGATGGGCTCCGTTAACTTCGCCTTTAGAAATAAAAATAACAGAAATTAATAGAATTGCAGTAACACCAAACCACCACCACATCCATTTTTGATATTTATGATAATCCACTAGCTGCAATAATATCCACGCTACCATGCCCACACCAAACGCCTCTAGCTGTAAGATTAGGTAATAGGTGGAATTTGTGGCGCTACCGGTAGCCACGCGTGATAGATCAGCCGAGGCTGAGTACAACATTAACAACCCAAAAACAGCCAAGCCAAAAATGGCGGTGGCAAGTTGTACATCAATTCGCCCGCGGTCACGTAATCTCATGTTTCTATTATAGCGCATATTCGGGATTTTGGGGTGGTTGGGGGATGTTGTCATTCCGGATTTAATCCGGAATCTACATAAAAAGAATCGTTCTATTTTTGGATCCCCGAATATAATGTCGGGGATGACATGGATCGAGAACGGAACGATAGGTCGTGATGGTAGAAATTAGTAATTAGACATTAGAAATTCTACTCTATCCTTTGCCAAGAAGAGCAAGCAAGATACCGATAACAGCTGAGATCATACCGACAACCCAAAAGCGCATTGTTACTTTGGGTTCGGGCCAGCCAATGGCTTCAAAATGATGATGAATTGGTGCAACTTTAAATATTTTTTTGCCATGCGTGATTTTACGATAGCTTAGCTGAAGAATAACCGATAACGTTTCGATCACAAAAACCGAGCCAATGATAGGTAAAATAAAAACTGTATTGGTTAACATTGCGACCACGCCAAGCGTGGCTCCAAGGGCTAGCGAGCCCGTATCTCCCATAATAAACCGCGCCGGGTAGATGTTGAACCACAGAAATGCCAACGTGGCACCCACAATACTGGCACAAAAAGCGGCTAGCCCATAGCTACCATTAACATATGCAATAATGGTGTAAGCTCCAAACGCGCACATCACTAACCCACCCGCTAAACCATCAAGCCCATCGGTAATGTTGACGGCATTGGCGAATCCAACGATTACAAAGACAAACAACGGGATGTACCACCAACCAATAGACACGTCGGATAATCCCGGAATGTGAATTCCGAATTGAGTTCCCCATCCTAGTTTAGTGTAAAACCACCATGCGCCAACAAAAGCGATGGCCAGCAGCCAGATTAATTTGTGACGGGTGCGAATACCACCACCGTTTGGCCCAATGCGAAAGACGTTATAGATGTCGTCGGTTAAACCAAGCAGGGCGGCGCAGACTAATGTAAATAACGGCAACCAAGTTTGCCCGCGCACATTATTAAATAGTAAGGTAATAATAATAACCGGCAACCAAATTAAGATTCCGCCCATAGTAGGCACGTTTTCTTTGCCCTTGTGAAGCATGGAAAAAATTGGAGTGGAACCCTGTCGAATTTTCTTGCCTAGCTTATAGCGATATAAAATATCAGTCAGAATGGGGGTGAATAGCATTGCCAGAGCAAATGCACCAAAAGTCAGCCAAGAAATTTTCTGCAAAGCGAGAATGTTGTTAGTTAGTAATTCCATTATTGCCTCAATTTTAATTTTGAATGTTGTTATACTCCACGACTTGTCATCTCGACTCCTCGAGCGTTGTCGAGAGGGTGGAGAGATCTTACAAAAGAATTTGAAATTTTCAATTTACAATTTAAAATTGCGGATGAGATTTTTTCTTAGATTTCTCCATCGTAGTCGTGTTGACACACTCCTCGGGTCGAAATGACAAACAAAGAAATCCATCGTCAATATTCTATACTCTATCCTCCGTTTGGCGCAACCCGATAATAATCTTTTAACAGGTATTTCGCAATATCGCCCCAAAGCGGCGCTGCGGAACTTTCGGCAAACTGTACCCCTTGTGGCTCTTCTATTGTTACTAACATCGCAAATTTTGGGTCGGTGGCGGGGGCAAAACCGGCAAACGAGCCGTTATTCTTACCTTCAACATATCCGGGGCCATCTGGATTAGCAATTTGGGCTGTTCCAGTTTTACCGGCGACTTTGTATCCCGTTACCCCTGCTCGCTTTCCGTGGCCTCGATCAACTACCTGTACCATCATATCAGTAACCTGTTGAACCACACTAGAACCTACCACTTGACGCACAGTTTGTGCTTTAGTTTTATCTACTCGGCCATCGGAATAATCAATCTCACCAACAACGTACGGCTTCATCAACTTACCATTATTAGCAATTGCAGAATATGCCATTGCCATTTGTAGAGGGGTTACTGAAATACCTTGTCCGAATGAAATTGTAGCCAGGTTTGTCGACCGCCAATTTTTTAGCGCGGGAAACGAACCAGCGACTTCGGAGTCTAAATCGATGCCGGTTTTTGACCCAAAACCGAAACGATTCATATAGTCATTTAATAGTTCTCGCCCCATTTTTGACGAAATGTCTACCATGGCCACGTTGTCTGAATTAACCAAGATATCAGCCACAGTTTCGTGTCCGTACGACTTATTATCAGCTGTGTGAATCTCAAATCCATCCACATTTACAGATGACCCATAATTACCAGTATAATCTATCGGCACCTTGCCCGAATCTAGTGCGCCAGCAATTGAGATAGTTTTCATTACACTACCTGGCTCAAAAGTTCTTGACACGTTCAAATTCTGGAATACGTTTTGTTGATCAGATTTAACTAGGTTATAATTATTCGGATCATAAGTTGGCATACTGGCCATAGCGATAATCTTGCCACTTTGAGGCTCTACAATCACCACCGAACCGCTTTTGGCTTTGAATTCGTCCACGTATTTTTGAAGCAGCTGCTCCACCGTTGCCTGAACATCGCGATCAATGGTCAAGACAATACTCGCCCCTTTGTTATTCGTAACCGACTCTTGGTCGATATAGGTATTCCCCCAACCATCCTTTTTGCCGAAAATGCTACCAATAAACCCTTGCAACTGGTTGTTATAGTATCCTTCGACTCCATACTGGCCGTTGCCTTCCGCATTCACAAATCCGAGTAACTGGCTGGCTAGCTGGCCTTCGGGATAGGTGCGATAACCATCAATTGAAACCGTCACCCCATTTAAGTGCATCGCGATAATTTGCTGGCCAACTTCAAGCGATAACTTTTTGGCCACCGGCGGAATATAGGTTTTTTTGTTATTGATTAGATCAAAAAGGGCTGCTTCATCCATCCCGATTAAAGGTGATAACTTTTGCGCCACCATTTTAGCGTCTTTAACCTGATTAGGCACCACGTTTACGGTTGATTGTGGCTCGTTTAGAGCGATTGGCGTAGTTGCTGTGCTGTCTTTGTCTTTAACCAAAATTGACCCGCGAAACGGGTTTAATTTGACCTGCACCGTCTGTTGCGCTTCTGCCTTAGCTTCGGCAAGACCTGATTGCAAAACCGAGCGGCGGAAAAGTTGGATTAACACCACCGCCGAGAACGCCATTAATATCGTTAACATCACCGCGATACGACGATCCGGCGCAAAATGATTAGATTCGCGATTAATAAATGATATCGGTTTCATAATATATTAACTCTGAGTTCCAAATCATTAATTATAAACGTAGTCCACGCTTCAGCGTGTTTTTCTCTGGAAAACAGACTAACCTCCTTCGCTCTTCGAGCTACGGAAGGTCACGAAGTCTGGGCTACGGTTTTATATTTAAAATTAAAAATTGTGATTTGAAATTTTTTTCGTGCTTCGTATTTCGTGCTTCGTGCTTTCCCTACGGAGTTGGGCTCGCCAACTGTACCTGATTTGCCCCCTGCACCATCCCCTGACCTTCAGCCTTCTTTTTTGTCTCGGTTGCGGTCTGGTTTCGCGCTTCTTCAGCGGTTAAGGCGTCTAGTTGATTATTCAAACTCTCTTTTTGCTGCGAGATATCCCGAATCACCGCATCGTTCCCAGTGGTGCGCGTAGTATTGATAACGTACAAACCTAACAATACTCCGAGCGCCGCAATGGCGACGAACCTAAATGTGGTCGGCCCAATAAATGCCGACTTACTTACCGTTCGACGACGGTAACCGTGACGATATCGATTTTTGCCAGTATAAACAAGTGCTCGCCCCATTTGTGTTCCCTCCCTTAACTGATTTTTCTTGAGATTTCTCCGCCCTCGAGACAATGCTCGAGGCTCTGCCCGTAGGCTACGCCCAGAGGGAGTCGAAATGACAGGTCGTGACGTCTATCCTCTATGCTCCATCTTCCATCCTCCGAATCGCGACTCTAAGCTTGGCACTGCGGCTGCGCGGATTGGATTTTACCTCTACGCCATCCGGGACAATCGGCTTAGATGTAATCACCCGCAAGGATGCACGATGATCACAACGACAAACCGGATAATCACTCGGACAAATACAATCCTTGCTCTCGGTTTGCAAAAATTGCTTCACAATCCTGTCCTCGCCGCTTTGAAAGCTGATAACCAGCAGTCTGCCCCCGTTTTTCAGTAAGCGAACTGCTTGTTCCAACCCAAGACGTATTTGTTGATATTCTTGATTAACTTCCACCCGCAGCGCCTGCATTACTTGAGTAGCTGGGTTAATCCCAGGAAAGTGCGGTACGGACTGATTAACTATCTGAACTAACTGTGGAATTGAGGTGATAGGTGATTTCTGTCTGGCCTGAATGATTGCATCAACCAACCTGTTAGTGCCGGTCTGACCATGTTCGGTAAATAATTTCTTGAGGCGAGTTGAATCCCATTTATTGATAATGTCTGCCGCTGTTTGATCGCCTTGACCAGAGCCCAAACGCATATCCAAGCTTCCTGAAGATTTGAAACTAATGGGGGAGTCCGGCGCGTCTAATTGAGGCGACGACACTCCAAGGTCCATCAATACCACGTCTACTTGATCTATTCCCAAACGCTCAGCGACCTGAGACATCTGCCCCATTGCGGCGTTTTCAACTTTGACGATACCCCCAAATCTTTTTAGTCGGCTCTGACAATATGCAATTGCCTGTTCATCTTTATCGATGCCTAGATATTTTCCGGTTGAACCGATTTTTTCCAATAACGCTTCGGCATGCCCACCGTAACCAACCGTTGCGTCGACAACTGTATCCCCATGGTCGACTTTTGCAAAATCCGTGACTTGTTGTAAAAGAACTGGAATATGGGGATGCATCTAAATCCCAAAGTCCATCAATTTTTCAGCGATTTCGTCGCTATTCTGATCTAAAGATGATTGTTCTGTCTTCCACTTGGCTTCATCCCAAACTTCAAGACGATTCATTAAACCGGCTACTACTACATTTGACTTTATTCCGGCAAATTGACGTAAGTAGCCAGGCAAGATAACGCGACCCTGCTTGTCAAGCTCAACGTCTACTGCACCGGCCAGCATTAACCGACTAAATTGACGAGCATCTTTGCCGGTTAGCGGCAATTCGTCTAATTTCTCGGCTAGTTTTTGCCATTCGGTTAAGGTGTAGATGAACAAACAACCGTCTAAGCCCCGAGTCACAACCGCACCGTCAGCAAACGCACCCCGAAAACGCGCTGGTATCTGTAAGCGCCCTTTGTCGTCTATGTTGTGGTTGTGTTCGCCAATAAACATTTATTCCTTTGATTATTTTCGGCGCGGTACCCAAGAGATAACTCCCTCGGGTACCGGCCGTGCCCCTCCTCAAAAACCCGCTCGAACCTATGGGTTCGTTTGGGCCGGCTTGCTTAGTTGGAATCAGCGGAGTTATCCCCAGAAGTTTTCCACTTTTCCCCACTTTGCCCCACTTTTAAGGATCTGTATTGATAATAATCCCCCTACCCCACCACTGTCAAGGGGATCAAAAGACAGATAACAGAGGACAGATGACGGACTACATTGCAAAATCCCTCGCAATCCATTGTTACCCGTAGGGGTGATTCACGAATCACCCGTCCCATCGTGTCATTCCGGCCCCCGAGCCGGAATCTATATAAAAAAACAGAGTTCATTCTCGTCTTTTATAGTCTGGATCCCGGATACTCCTCGCAACCTTGCGGTTGGAGTCGTTAGTTCCTAACGGAACAATCAAGTCCGGGATGACATAGTGCGCTATGTCAGTTTTAGTACTTTGTCTAGCCCAACGCGTTCCTGCTTCATTGTATCGCGGTCGCGGATGGTGACAGTTTTATTTTCGAGTGTGTCAAAATCGATGGTTACGCAAATTGGTGTACCAATCTCGTCTTGGCGGCGGTAACGGCGCCCAATTGAACCCGATTCGTCGTATTCGGCCATAATGCCGGCCGCTTTAAGTTCATGGAATAATTTGGTAGCAACTTCCACCAGCTCCGGCTTATTCTTTAATAACGGCATTACCGCCACTTTAATTGGTGCCAAATCTTTATGTAATTTTAATACCACACGAGTTTCGCCATCGGTTTCTTCCTCGTTATACGCATCTATTAGAGCCATCAAACTAATCCTGTCAGCACCACCCGACGTTTCTACAATGTATGGCATAAATTTATCGCCGCTTTCTTCATCAAAATAAGATAGATCTTTACCCGAAAACTCGGAGTGACGTGATAGATCCCAATCACCACGATTGTGGATTCCCTCTACCTCTTTCCAACCCCACGGCGTGTCGTACTCAATGTCCACTGCCGCTTTGGCGTAGTGCGCCAGCTTGTCGTGGTCTTTGAACCTGACTCGCGTCATTTCAAACCCAAGCGATTTGTACCAGTCTAACCGACGCGATTTCCACTCATCGTAATAGACCGCAGCGGCATCTGGTTTAACAAAAAACTGCATCTCCATCTGTTCAAACTCGCGCATTCTAAAAGTAAAGTTTCCGGGGGTGATTTCGTTCCTAAACGCTTTACCAATTTGGGCAATCCCAAACGGGATTTTTTGGCGCGATGTAGCTAGGACGTTTTTGAAGTTAACGTAAATACCCTGGCAAGTTTCTCCACGCAGGTACACGGCCGATTTTGCATCTTCAGTTGTACCCAGAAAAGTTTTCATTAACAGATTAAAGTTTTTAGGCTCGGTAAAGTTATCTTTGGTGCCACAAACCGGACATTGTAATTTGTCTTTGTCGGATTTTTGTAGATCTTGCAACTCATCTAGCCTGAATCGATTGTGACACTGACGACATTCTACTAGCGGATCAGAAAAGCTATCAGTATGCCCGCTGGCTTCCCAAGTGCGCGGATGCATCAAAATAGCGGCGTCTAGCCCCACAATATCATCGCGCATTAGCACCATCGCCTTCCACCAGGCCGCTTTGACGTTATTCTTGAGCAGTACACCGTACGGGCCGTAATCCCAGGTGCTAGCTAGCCCACCATAAATCTCGGACGATGGGAAAACAAATCCCCGCCGCTTGGCTAGATTAACAATTTGGTCTAAAGACGTTGAACTCATATTCGAATTATAGCAAACTTTTGCTCATTCGGCTATTCAAAATATTGAAACGGGCAGACCAGTTGGCCTGCCCGTGAGTGTTGGCGATATTGTTGTTGGGGCTAGAGGGTCGGGAATGTGATCGCCTGAACGAGGTGAGGATCACCAAGAGACAATGGGCCAGCTTGAGGATGGTGAAGGGTCCCAGATGCAATCATGATTCCATTCCCCTTGACCACAAATGTGTTATCGCCTGCCACCCACTTCCGAAGCACAACTTCACCTCGAGGAACATTGGTTGGATTGGCGTCTGGCAAACAAGAGGTTCCTAGGATGTTCAGGGCAGCGACTACACGAAGGAATTCCTTCCACCCGAGATAGAGTGGCGCGTAATAGACGTCATGGCGCCGGTTACTCACCAAATCCATCTCTTCCGTAATCTGGCTCATTAGCCGCGGCACTTCGAAAACGCTTAGCTGCGTCTCGAACAGCTGATCTGCCTGCCCTGTGGCCGAGAAACAGAACGGGATGCCACCATCGTCCCCAACGATGAAGCTGGTCTTCATGTCCACTTTCGCCGCTCCAACACCCACAGGGCGGTCGTAAGTGACCAACAATTGCCTGTCCTCGCCCCCAAGCATGGCCCAACGGTCTTCATTGGTAGGCAGAGAGACCACGTTAGCCCCAAGAAGATCATCCATGTTTGGCCACTCCAGGTTGTCCTTCCACAACACTCTGATCCGACCAACCTCGGTTGGTCTTTTAGGTGAAACTGCCACGATTTTCACCTTCTCTCTGTTTAGGTACTCTGCGCAGTTTTGCAGGCAACACCAAAATACGCTTTTCGGTACATCTAGTCAATCTCAAGCGGGCGGGCGCCCTCCTTAGCTACCTCCTACGCTAAAGCGTGGTCTACGAAAGAAACGTGGGCTGCGCCAGTTGGCACAGCCCACACGACAAGACTCGGCGCTACTTCCAGTTGATCTCCGGGCACCAGATGATGTGCGGCTGGTCAAACTTGAGGACCAGATACGGGGATCGGCCTGGTAGGTTGTTGGGATAGACCAGGCGACCGCTTACGACATCGTGGTAACCACGATACACCTCGGCACCACCTTCGCCGGCTGCCCATCCGCTCTTAAGCACTTTACCTTCGGACAAGTCAGCAGGGATGCCCTTTCGCCCGACTAACCGACCATGAATAGCCAACACATCTGCTGCCTTACACAGTTGGCCCCAGTCGAGCCCAAGAGGCTGGTGGTACAAGTTGTGGGCACGCCCCAAACCTTGCCGGAAAGGGAACACGCCCTGCTTCGAAGCATGTAGCTCAGATGCTCTGTCATCGCCAGACCCATGGAACGGTATCAAGTCATCCATCCCAAAGGCGTACGACACGAATACCTCCTTCGTGCCCTCGGGAACCCGGTACTCTCCAACCTCAGTGCTGGCCACGCCTCCACCAGTGGGATACAGATGACGGTAAGTCACCAACAGTTGGGCACCATCAGCCAGCAAAGACCATGCGTGCAGATCGTCAGAGGGGATAGTAACAACGCGCTCGGTGTACAACCGACCGAACTCAGGGTACTTCAGGTTATCGTACACCTCTACCCGAATCTCACCATTGGCGATGCTGGCCGGAAATCCGTCCAAATCTACCACGTTTGTCTCACCACCGTTCTGTATCGGTACTCTGCGCAGTTTTGCAGGCAACACAAATATACGCTTTACAGTACATGTAGTCAACCATAAATGGGCGATGTCCTATCTGACGCATCGGATGTCCGACGGCCAACGAGAATCGCCCCTACACAGGTCGTAGTATTTGACTTGATCCCTTACGATTCGATGAGAAAGATTTTGTCTTTGAATCCACCTCGTTTGGCCGCCTTATCTACGCGGATTTTTTCGAGCTCTTCCTTACTTACCCCATTATTTTCGGCAATGGCATAGATTATTTCTAGCAGATCAGCTAATTCATCCATATTTTGATCTGCTTGATATTCTTTTATTTCTTCGGATAATTTTTTGTCTAGTTCAACTTTGTATTCGTCATCAGACAAAATACGTGTCTTAAACTCCCCACCTTTGGATTTGATGATCTCGGGAATTCTATCCCGCACCAATTTGTTATATGTTTGCATATTTCCTCCAAATTATCTCACTTTGACAAAATAAACTAACCAATCTGACCACGAATTTGCTGTTTTTCCATATGATTTTAGCACTTCAAACCCGTTTTTAGCTAAAACGTCTGCGAATTGTTTTTCGGTCCATAGCGTAAACATTCGTGGCCTTTCACCGCCTTGCTTCAAAACATCCGGATGCAATGTCTCACCTTCTCCGTTTTTAATTGATAAACAACCATATGCTTCAGGATGAAGAACGCGTTTTATTTCGGCCAACGCCAGATTAATTTTTTGCCGTGGATAGATGTGCATCAATGTTACCATGGTCCAGAATCCGTCAAAGCTACCATCTTCAAATGGAAGCGAGTATAAATCTGTGCTTATAAATTCTTGATTTGGAAATTTTGCTTTGCATTTTTCCACCGCTACCTTGGAGATATCGGTGCCAATATATTCGTATCCCAAATCTAATAACATTCGAACGTCACGCCCACCACCGCAACCAAATTCAATGATTTTGCCACTCGGCAGATGTTTTTTTAGTTCGTCCGCTTCTGCTTTCCAATATCCATCAGTATTACGCTGTTGATAAATGGCATCATAATGGTCATCATACGTTTTGATTGTCTTAATTTCTTCTGGTGATAGATTCACTGTTTCTCTCCTTAAGGAAATTTATATTATATAGATTCCGGATATTCCTCACGCCCTTTCCGGTCGGGGTCATTAGTTCCTAACGGAACAATCAAGTCCGGAATGACAAGGATTCAATTCATATAAATCCTGGGGACGGATTCGGGAATGCGGGTGACTACCTCGTAGGTGTTAGTACCAAGCCAATCCGCAATCTGGCGCGCGGTGATTTCTTGCTTGCCCTGTTTACCCAGCACCACCACTTCATCACCCATTTTTATTCTAGATGTCATTAGCACCGGCGACAAATCTACAATCGTTTGCGCCATACATACCCGCCCAATGATCGGACATTTCCAACCATCCACCAAAACATGGCCAACATTTGATAACCCGCGGTCAATCCCATGCGCGTAACCAATTGGCAAAACGCCAATTAAGAGGTCTTTGGACGTGGTAAACGTCTGCATATACCCAACACTGGCACCAGCTTTGATTTTCTTTACCTGCGCGAGCACTGTTTTAAGAGTCATGCTGGGGCGCAAATTTTTGCCATAGTCTTCATATCCGTAAAGCGCCATCCCCGCACGCACCGCGTCAAAGTGATACTGATTCGATTTAAACACAACACCAGACTTGGCCATGTGTACCGCCGGCACTACCAACCCTTGTTTTTGCAACGAAAACAATGCCATCTGCATATTCTGGTATTGATTTTGTACCATCTGCGCATCGGTTTCGTCGGCAAAATGCGAATACAACCCATCTACTCGCAAATACGGATAACGCATAATTTTGGGCACTAAAGCCTCAACCTCTTCTGCCAAAATCCCCAATCGCGACATCCCCGTGTCTATTTTCAGGTGCACCCGAAGCGGCTTTCTTAAATCGGACGCAATTTGATTACACTTTTCCGCTTGCCCGGCATCATAAATGGTGGCGGTGATTTTTTTGGTGATACATTGCTCTACGTCTTCGGGGGCGGTGTATGAGAGGTTGATGATGGCGGTGGTAATGTTATTCTGGCGCAAATCTAGCGCTTCTTTAATACTGGTTACTGCCAACATATCCGCACCAACATCTGATAGTGCACGCGATGTTTCAACTAGACCGTGCCCATAGGCATTAGATTTAACTACGGCGATTATTCCGGTTTCCGGCATTAACGATTTTTTTAGTACATTAAAATTATATTTGATATTTTCTAAATTGACCTCAGCCCAAACGTCGTTATGCATACGCCCACCCTAGCACAATATCGGCCGGGATTCTAGACGATATTACCAAATATGTCATTTCGACCCTAGGAGATTGTCAAATCGACTATGTTGGCCTCCGGCTCGTAGTCCTACGGCTCGGAGAGAGAAATCTACATAGAAGAATCCCCCCAATTTGAAATTTTTAATTTGAAATTTGAAATTATTTTTCTATCCTTCAGAATTTATTTTCCGCTCAATGACATGGTGGCGCTGTAATATGGCAATTCTTTCAAGTTCTTCCCCAATTTCGACGCCAACTTTTACTCGAGCCAGCGTTTCGTAATCTCGATTTTGAATTAACCGCAAAAATTTAATCGCCTCAACGGAGATGGGGACGCAATCGGGATATTTGGCCATGTGATCTGCGCAAACCACCCCGCCACCGGTAATGCTAAAGTAATTTTGATCTTGTTTTAGGACTTCTTGTCCTAAAATACATTGGCGAATTTCTAATTGGTAACCAGTAGTACTATATAACTCTAATTCGGCTTTAATTAGATCGTTTTCAGCGGCAATATGACTTAACCCCCTAACAGCCAGATCAAACAAATCGGTGTTTTTTTCACTATCGTGTGCTAATTTATCCAGAATCTCGCACCACAAAAATAATTTTTTCATTTTATCCAAATCAGCATAAGCAAAAGAATGGGTAATTTTGGCGTTTGTAATAATGTAAAATGTTTTACCTTTGGCTAGTTCAAATTGCACCACGTTACCCGGTTCTAAATGCCCGGCTTTACGGCTGGTGATTTTTTTAATACCTTTGGCAATAGCCGACACTTTTCCCAGTTCTTGACTGTAAATGGTCAAGATCTTGTCAGTTTCGTCTAAATTAGTGCGTTTTAACACTATTCCAAGCGTGGTAACGTTTCTCATAAGATTACTTTAGCACATTATTCACTTGTCATTCCGGGCTTGACCCGGAATCTATATAATTAAACGGGCGGACACCCCACTACGCCACCTCCTGCGCTAAAGCTTCGGAAGGTCAAGAAGGCTACGAGGGGCAGGTATGAGACCGCCCCTACGATTAATGGATAAAAAGAAGCCCGAGCGGGGATGTTCTCCCGCCCGGACTATCGGTCTGCTCCCAATGGAGCGAGTATTGCGCCTGTTACCGCGCCCGGACTACGGCACTGGACAAGGTGACAGACCCAACCATGGTCGAGAATTGTGCCTCGAGAGTCCGTATTGCCAGACGAAGGGTCACGAGAGATCTGCTTTTGGGCGACTCGCTATCAATGGCGACCCGAAGACGATGGCACAATGCATTGGCAGCTTGGAACTCAGTTATTCGTGCCCCATCAACCACAGCCTTGGCCAGTTGCATTATATCGCCATCACGCGCATCTTCATCAGTGACGCGCCGCCCCGCTGCAGTGGAGTGTGTCCGTTGCTTAGGCATTGCCACCAGCCCTTCCACTTCCTTGTGTCGTGTCCGAGTTGGTGATGAAACCACTGGTGGCATCTGCAATCGGAATTGGCAGTCCAGCCGCTTCACGAATTGCCTCCAAGTCACTTGTCACAGCGCTTGACCTCCTCATTGCGGTACTGCGTAACAGTCGTTCCGGCAGTGGCCCGCATTACATGGGCCTGTCCGGATTTCGTGACGTCGTCCTGACGTTGCAGGACATTGCCCTTAGCCGCTTCGGCGGCATCACGCATGATCTTCAATGCCTCGCCTGGTGACAAGACATCTCGGACCATCAGTTGGTCCACTGGCTTTCGCCTCACTTGCTGTCCTCCTTGATGCGCGTTGTGGACGTCTTGCCGTAGAATACATGCCCCGGGGCGGACTCGAACCGCCGGCCGTCCTGGTGCTAACCAGGCCGCTCTGCCATCTGAGCTAACGAGGCGTGAGTTGTTAAGGTCTTTCCAGAATAAACTGTAAAGAGCTCCTACAAGGTGGTTTGGGCCTTAGAGGAGCTCTTATTTGTTAATTCTGATTTATTGTCATCTTACAAATTAAGCCCGTGCCCTTCTAAGCGATAGAGCGTAAAGCACTTATTAATTGGTTGAATGTGTTTAATCATACTTTGGTATAGTATCAAAATCGAGAGTATTTTGTCAATGGTGGCAAAAAGTTAATTACAATTTTTTTATTTTTTAAAAAATTTGAATTTGAGCTTTTTTAATTTTTTTCGGATTTCGGATTTAGTGCTTCGAATTTAGTCTAGTGTCATTTCATCAAATTTAGGATTTTGCGATTTTAGCACAGCACTTTCTTTAACCAGTTCGGATATTGCGGCGTAAGCTACCTCGCTTTGGTCGGCATGCGGATGTTTTGCCACCAACAGCTGCAACAGCACTCCCGGAATCAGTAACAACCGCGCCCAAAGATGTGCGCTGTACTTATCTAAAAAGTGCACTAACTCGTAGGACAAGCTAAACAAGACCAGAGCCAGCGCCACCGTTTGCCAAAAAGTTAATTCCGGCGCGAATAACCCAAGCGCTACCAAAAATATCGCCACGTAAGACACCACCCCGGCACCACAGCGGTTTTGATATGGCCAGGCAAGCCCAATGTTCTTTATGTCGATTTTGCCGTTTTCGTAGGCGGTAATGGCTTGATGTTCGGCACCGTGATAGCCCAAGTACGACCACAGATCACCTTTCCATAAAATGTACGCCACCGCCAGTAAACTCAAGCCCAGCGCCACCCCGTTGGTCTGAACGGCATCATTTTGGCCCGCAGACACCGCATTCCACAAATCGATTGCAAATAAAACCGCGCCGTAAATCAACACCGCTGCCACCAAACCAACAGTCGGGAATAGTGAAGCGGATGGCTTGTGTTTGGCCCCGGTCGATTTGTCGCCCGGCTCAATCATGGCGCTGGCGGTTTGATCTACCATCCGCCTTAATCGGCCATTTAGACTAATACTGTTCCACAATAGCCACAACCCGCGCACAAAAAACAGTTTTATTAGTTTGTTTTGATAGTGAACCGGATCAAGCGCAACAGACTTAACCGCAATTTGACCCGATGGCTCACGCAGCGCCATTACCGCAACGTCTGGCGCGTAAAGCACCAGCCCAGAGGTAAACGCCACCCCACCAATGATGTGTCGCGGTAAAGTTTTTTTATTCATAACTTTATTCTACACCATAGTTAGACCACATAAAATCATTCACACCGTTTCCAATTGGCCAAATTGGATTGATTGGATATATTGGAATTTCGAATTTTATTTTTGGCAGTGTGGGCAAAAGTGAGTACCACGGCCGCCAATGGTAATACGCGATATTTTTCCACCACATTCCACGCAAGGCAAACCACCCCGGCGATAAACTTTTAGATGATCTTGCATGGTCCCTTTTTTACCGTCGTGATGCACATAATCTTTGTACGATGTGCCACCCAAGTTGATGCCAAGCTTGAGTATATTGATAATCGCTTGGTGTAGTTTCGTTGACTCAACTTCGGTAATACTCTTGGCTGGTCGTGTTGGAGCAATTTTGGCTTCAAACAAACTTTCATCGGCATAGATGTTGCCAATGCCGGCGACAACCGACTGGTCCATTATCACCTGTTTGACCGAGGTTTTTGGCTTATCCTGAAAATGTTTAAATAAATATTCCGGCGTAAAATCTGCCACAAACGGGTCAACCCCAATGTTAGCAATTTGCTGATGTTCCTGCTCCAATTGATCAGACGCAATTAAATGCGCATAACCAAACTGACGCATATCATTAAAATACAGATGATCACCACTCAAAAAATCAAAAATAATGTGGGTGTATTTACTCGGCTGCTTGGCTACAAATTGATCATCAGGATGACCGCCGGCAATTTCTTCACCTGCTTTATCTACAAAAATCAGCTGACCGGTCATTTTTAGGTGCACAATTAAGGTTAAATTATTTGACCAGTTTATCACCAGCATTTTAGCCAGCCGGTCGATAGACTGGATGGTTTGATTTACAAGTTGATCCGAGGATAAACCACGCCACATTTTGGGTTTGTTAATTTGCACCGATGCCAATTTCTGCCCAATGAGAACGGTTTTAAGCCCATTTTTTAAAGTTTCAACTTCTGGTAGCTCTGGCATACTATATTCCTTAATTTGTCATTCCGGGCTCGACCCGGAATCTATATAAAAAATCTATTATTGCCTGGACTCCGGATCTAGTCCGGAATGACAGGTCGTGATGCTAATTCCCGATTATATTATTCACAGTGTTCTGCAAAACTTGCCCGCTATCACCTT
Source organism: Patescibacteria group bacterium (assembly GCA_041660565.1). NCBI lineage: Bacteria > Patescibacteria group bacterium. The sequence goes on along the minus strand of JBAZWC010000001.1, from coordinate 35,372 downwards.
TTTTTGGCCCAATTATGGCCGATCCGAGTGCGTTCACTCCAAAAACTTGGCTATTCACGGGCGAAACACCATCAGCAGTTTTCACTTTAATCACGTTTTGCCCTGGTAAAGTGTTGCTGGCCGATTTTGTCGGGAATATTAAGGCGGCCAATAATCCAATAGCCACTCCAATTAGCGCTAATTGCCATTTTTTCATCATCATTCCTAGTTAGTAACAGTATTCCAAGGCGCGTCAGGATGTTTATCAATAATGTAGATATAACGATCAGTGTACTTGTTCAAGCCGCCATCTTTTTTCAACGGACCCGAGGAATAAACCACCCACTTTGGATCGCCATAGGTATTTAAGTCGTTCGCGGTAATCCATTGGTCAATAAGTTTTTTCTGCTGAGTTGACGCAACGGGAGCATCCTCGGCGGCGATTGCTTCATAAGACGAGTTTTCAGAGATAATACTTTGGTTAAACTGGTTCTTAACATAAAAACTAATGCCGAGCACCAACGACAATCCGAGAACTGCAAATGACCATAAAGGTAGATTTTTGACCATACTTCCTCCAATCTTTATCCTTTACCCGTTGATCATATCATTTATAAGATCAACTGTCACCCGCATCGCCCTTGACACACGCCCTACTATTGGTCTAGTCTAAAGTTACTTGAAGTGGGGCAAAGTACAAAAAGTTTGAGCTGCAAATGCGGTTCAATTGGAGGAAAAATGCCCGATTTAGAATCGCCAGATTATTGGCAAAAGTTGATTAATCAGGGCCTAATTCGATTCTTTTTGCTCAAAGCGCTTAAAGATGAAGCTTTGTACGGATATGTGATCTCACAAAAAATTGATGATCTTAGTTGGGGCGCATGCAAACCAACTGAGGGCACTTTATATCCCGCGTTAAATCAGTTGCAAAAAGAGGGATATGTTACGGTTCACGGCACTATTTTTAAGGGTCGCGAGCGCAAAGTTTACCAAATCACTCCCAAAGGTAAATCCGCTTTTCGCATCGCGGCTAAAACGTACGGCGAAATAATGCCACTTATAAATAAAGCGATTGTTTTATAATCGTCCGCGACCCCTAAAATCCCAAATCTCCCTAACTACTCCAATGTCTTTTATTTACCAATAATATGATTGGCAAATTGAAGGAGAGTCTGGCCAAGATTGCGCAAGATTGGAATAGACGCGGGAACGAAAATTATCAGCAAAATAATACCAACGATCTCTACTTTCCAAAATCGAAAAACAATGACGGCCATGGCGATTAAAATGGCAATGGAAACATACGGATGCCACGGATCCGGGAACATGGTTAAAAATTTGTCGTAGTAGGTAAAAATTTGGTTCATTATTATCCCTTCATCTGTATTTTACATCAGCGATCTGATCGATACCAGACTCTCCGGAGGTTCGGTTAGGTCGGATTTTAGGTCTGGGGTTTCTAAAATCATCGGGATCTGACTGAATTGCGGGTGATGTAGGATTTTTTTAAATGACTCGAGCCCTAAATATCCTTTGCCCACAATTTCGTGCCGGTCCTTTTTTGAACCTAAATCACCTTTTGAATCGTTTAAGTGGATAGCTTTCAACCTGTTCCAACCCAAGTCGGATTCGATTTCTGTAGCGAGGCGAGAAATACCTGCGTCGGTGCGCAAATCATAACCGGAAACAAAGGCGTGGCACGTGTCGATGCAAAAACCGATTCGTTCATCCAAACCAACCGATTTTAACATCTGGCTTAACTCGCTTACAGAACCACCGATAATTCCGCCCGCACCGGCCGCGTTTTCTAACAGTAATTTAGTCTTAAGATTTGCCGGCACTTGTTCCAAAATCTGACCAAGGGATTTTTGCAACGTAGGCAAAACATCATCAAAACTAGCCGACCCTGCTGAGCCGGTATGCGTAATCACCCCGTCAAATCCCAATTTTTCGGCTACCATTAGACTTTTGACCAACGCATTAATTGATCCATGCCTAATTTGATTATTAGGCGAGGCTAGGTTGATTAAATACATTGCATGAATAAACAACGGCCCAATGTTAGTGTTTTTTACTCGCTCAGTTTTGAACTTTTCAACATCTTCATCCGAATACTCCGCTGGTTTCCATGTTTGCGGACTTCCGGCAAAGGTTTGTAGGCATTCAGCATCTGCAATTTTGGCACGATCAAAAATCTTGCTGATTCCCCCCGCACTAGAAATATGACAACCAATTTTTCTCATTTCAATCTCAATTCGTCATTTGAACCGTATCACCAACTTTGATTTTATTATACTCCACAAATCCGCCGTTCACTTCTATTACAGCGTCAACATTTTCTTTTGGCACGTATTTTAGCATCTGGCTTTCGGTCATACTTGATAGCGGCGCTGCAACGTGCTCGGTTAATTCAATCACTTTACCGTCACGCACCCAGATAAAATCGAGCGGGAATTTCATCCCTTTCATCCAAAAGGTTGGACGAGTCGGATTATCGTACGAGAATAACATCCCGGAATCGAACTTGAGAGACGTTCGCCCACTAAGCCCCTGTTCTTTTTGCGTCGACGTCTTTGCAATTTCAGTCGTGATTTTGGTTTGCCCGATGGTTACGGTGACCAGATTATCGGTTTGAGTACGCAAATAAAGTCCCAGTCCAATTCCTGCAGTAGCAAAAACAATTATCAAACCAAACCAGAATGAGTTAATTTTTACTTTCATATTAGAATCGCTTGGCTTAGGTGTTCAACAGTATTAATTCCAAACACCTCGTTTTCATTTTCGGCCACAATGGATTCAACTAGTCGCCCCTCTAGGCACGCCTCCTCGGCCAAATCTGTCAGATAATATTCTTGACTCTGCGGATTTCGCTTTAGCTTGGGTAACGCCTTGATCAACCATTGATAATCATACGCCACCGGACCGGCATTACATTCTTGAATTTTAAGTTCTGCCGGACTGGCCACTTTTTGCTCGACAATTTTTTCGATACGACCGTTGATATCACGTTTAATTCGTCCGAATGCCGGCTTCATTGGGTCATCGAAAAATACCGAGGTTAGTACCACCGCGGCATTTGTTTGCTGCTGTTTTGCAATAAGTTGATTAAAGATATCGGACGAGACAAATGGCATATCGCCGTAGGTTACAATGACCGTCGAGGTATTTGATTTGATTTGAGGAATAGCCATCTGAACCGCGTGTCCGGTGCCAAGTTGTTGATCTTGCAGCGCAAAATCAACAGAATATTTATGTGATTCGATCTCGGCAACAACGGCAGATTTTGCATAACCAACTACAACTACCGTTTGATTAATAGCTGATTGATTAACCTGAGACAGAGTTAAATCAATTAACGACCGTCCATGCAATAAATGCAGTACTTTCGGAATATCGGATTGCATGCGCGTCCCTTTGCCCGCCGCTAGCACTACCGCACAAGTTGAAATATTTATTGGCATGTTATTAGAATACCGAAAAACTGGGCCAGTCTCAACACATGCCCAGTAAATCGTTCAGTAAATAAATTAAAATTAATTGTCGGTAACGACAAAATATTGAGTTGTATTGTTTCCGGGCAGGGTTGCTTTACCTTTAACCAATGATCCACCATTGAAGGTAGCGTTGTTATCCGGCTTGACTTTTGCGTTTAGCTTACCAATTGCCGCCGCATTAACTGCACGCAACGCAGGTGCGGTGGTTGTGGAGATGATATTGCCTCCCCAACTTGCATAATAATAAACTCCTGCCTTGCTGCCCAATAATGTTGGTGGATGAAGTAAGTTATGGTTAAGTAATATTTGCATCACAATGTACCCCGGATCAGTCGTGTTTAAGGATATTAAGTCAAATGTACCGTCTATCCAAACAGCATCAGCCATGGTATTACTTAACACTCCGTACGGGTCTCCCGGAGGAGGCTCTGGAGCCGTAACCGCACCTGCCTTTGGAATAAACTGGTTAATCATACCAGAGGATTGTTGTTGCGGATTTGAAGCAATAGATATCGCCTCAACCGCGACCATAACAGAGTGAACGTTGTTTTTGATAGCTGCATCTGCCGCTCGTTGCCGTGAGCTGGCAGTAAGTGAGATCGTAAGCGCAGCCAAAATACCAATAATTGCAATAACCACCATTAGTTCTAATAGAGTGAATCCTCTTGTTCGACTATACATTAGTACCCTCCATTCTTACACTAATATTATATCTCAACAATAAAATCAACGTCAAAAAATCAGTCGTTTTTTTTAATAAACTGCTTATTCGCTGGCCAAGCCACAGACTTGCTTATGTGTTATTGTTAAAATAATAACGGCGTGCTAGTAGAAAACCTACAATTAAGGATCCTAGTCCTTCGAGCGCATATCTAATTACATTGGGCAAAACTGGTAATTTTGCTTTTGATCCTGAGTCTGCGGACGATATCGGACCAGGCGAGACTGTAACCATTGAAGTTGGCGAAGCAGAAGTAGCGCTTGTTGGTGTTGGAGAAACGGTGGCAGGACTTGTCGGCTCAGTAGCAACAGATGTTGCCTCAACAGCAATAAGTGTTATGGTTCGTTCGGTTAATAACCCGATAGAATTTGTAGCCCTTGCGGTGATGGCATATTCGCCAAAAGCTAAATATTGTTCAGATTGACATTCCCAATTCCCTGCTGAGTCGACAACAACACTGCAAAGTGTAATCGAGGGAGTAGAGATAACAACAGATACCCCAACATCGGCGGTACCGCTGAACCTTGGCAAATGCCCCCAATACGTAAATCGAGTCGCAGTAGTGCTAATGTTAACTCCTCCAATTTTATCCAGCGAAAACGCGGGTACGGTAGAGGTACTTGCGGTGGATGAAGTTGTTTCCGAAACAGAGGTGTCTACTGTCCATGTGATACTACCAGATGTGGTGTTGCCGACAACATCATACGCAATTACAGTGGCGGTGTGAGAACCACTACTTAATCCTGTTATTGAATATGGAGATACCTGGGTAGAAGCAGCTAAGGAGTCTACACTAACTGTATAATATTCGATTCCCGATCCAGCATCGGTGGTAATAAAAGATAGCTCTGCGCTGGTTAAGCTAGTTACGGAATCGACATTTAGGGTTGGGGTAAAACTAACCGGAGATGTTCTGTCAATATAAATGGTAACCGTTCCGGTTGTTAGGTTTCCCACATTATCGGTCGCCTTAATTGTAACAGTACGAGCCCCATCGGTAAGCGCCGATGTGTCAAGGGTATATGGACTGGCAACGCTATCCATGTATGCACCACTATCAATTTTCACTGAATAGCTAGCCACACCTGATTCTGCATCGGTGGTGACAAAAGTAACAACACTTGAATTCGCGCTTGCCCAACTTGCCGGATCGGCGGTGGGGGCGAATGCAGCTGGCCCAGAGCCATCATACTTAATAGTATAATTTACTACTCCACCCGGATCGTTATCTAAGTTTTGAGCGACGACATGAATATACCATGTGCCACTACTGGTAATTATTCCTGCTGCCACCGTAAAAGTGGTATTTGTCCCAATAGATGTTCCAGATGCCACCACCGTTGCCGCGCTCCGGGTTGCGGTTTGATCAACTAAATAACGGTACAAAGTTGTTGATGAAGTGTCTGAGGTTATCGTTATATCTGGCGTACTATCAGAGTAATATGTGGTTTGCGACGGATGAGACGCACTAGAGACAGCCGGGGTTGGCGGCGTTATGTATTCATAGGCTCCACGATCATAATAATCGTACGTACCCGCACCGGTGTTTACAGTACTCGGTAGGTCGTAACGGCTATTTTGGGCGTAATCTGTCGTGGATGAGTAAGTAGAGATACCACTATCAATCGCCGGTGAGTCTGACTGAATATTGTAATCACCTCCGGCAAAATTAACAAATTTCGGGTCAGTTGCAACCGTATGTGCTCCAGCTGCAACGCTACTATACCCACCAGAGTTATAAAGAATGTTATAATCCTCGGTCACTGTGCCACTTGTGGCTTTGAATGTCCGAAGTGGATTATCGGCGATAATCGTGTTGTACACCTCTAGAGTCGTCCCGGCTCCCCAAGCGTGTAACAAGTTGGAGCTACTCTGACCAATGATAATACTGTTTTCAATCAGCACCTTAATGTTGGCAGTAGTAATATAGAAACCATCGGTCCCAATATTTTTTGCGATGGAATTTCGAAAAATAAATTTATCAGCAGCATCTGCGGATGAATTTGAGCCACTATAAAGCCGTGCCCCTGTATCTTGCGCGTCAATCACTACTCGGTCAAAAACCGTTTTCTCGCCACAATTTAAGTAATATGACGACGCTCTGGCTGTCATGGTAGAATCATATAGGTTCACTATTCCAGCTGCAGTAGCAAAAACAGACGTAAGATCATGGGATCCGCTGGCAATAGTGGCGTCATAAATGTCCGCTGCTGCATTTTCGGTGAATAGAATTGACGCGGCAGCATTAGGCCCATAAGTACCTTGAGTAGAACTTAAACCATTTAGGCTTATATATGTATCGTTTACGTTAACAAGATTACATTTTCCATTACGGTTCACTGTAATATTTGTCACAGTGGTTCTAACCGTATTATGCTGAGAAAAACCGTCATATGTATTATCTTCTGAAATAACATCGTTAAATACGAGGCCGGTGCTGGTTCCGCTCATATTAATTCCGTCATTATTAGCATGAATAGTTTTTAGCCCATTGATCGTGATATAATTTTCACCCGTCATTTCCAACATATTGCCCGATGTTGTTGAGGCAACAGTTGGAACCGATGCTTCATAAGTATGTGTGGCTGGATTGGCCGAGTCTGACGGCCAGACGTACAAGGTATTACCCGCATCGTCTAAATACCACTCACCAGCAGCGTCTGGCACTGCGCCATTCGGTGTCAATAATTTTGTCGTGTCCTCCCAAAAACCGGCACTGGTATAGTTCCAAGTAGTCTTATAAACATTTCCTGCGTGTAGTGTCCAGTCGGACACCGCTACCCCCCCATCCAACACCGGAGAATGTTCGGGATACGCACTAAAGGTAATTGGGCTGCCACTTGTTCCCGACACAGTGAAACTAACCCCTTCGCGATAAACACCGTTCTTAATATAGACTGTGTCTCCAGCGACCAATGTGGTAGCGGCTTTATTTATTGTTAGCCAAGGAGCACCTTCTGATTTACCATCGTTTGTATCTAAACCGGTAGCAGCATCCACGTAATAGGTGGTTGGGCCGGCCGCGTTCGCTAATTTGGTTAACGCTGATAATGCAAAAACCTCTCCGCCAAACATAGAGAAAAATAACATCAATAAAACTAACAATTTGTAGATACACCTTTTGTACCCCAAAAAAGTTGGGATAGCAGCATGTCCCATAATGAATTTCATTTGTACATTACCTCATTATAATGTTATCTACTGCTAATTTTATTGTCAACAAATTTTTTAGAGCAATTTAGGCACCAAAAAAAGCCCATTGTTCTGGCACCGACCTACTTTCCCGGCCCCTTGCGAGGCAAGTATCATTGGCGACTCCCTAGCTGAACGACCGTGTTCGGGATGGGAACGGGTGTTTCCTAGGGGCAAAAGGCACCAGAACAATGGACTTTTTTTAAAAGACCAGTCATAACGTGTCAAGCGCTTGCCCTCCGTAGCTTTATGCGAAGGAGGGTTGTTATAAAAAATGAAATGATCCGTTAGTGCGCCTTGGCTTAACTCCTTACAGAGCTTCGACCTAGCGTCTATCAACCCTGTGGTCTACAGGGGATCTATGAATTCTTATCTTGTGGCCGGCTTCCCGCTTATATGCTTTCAGCGGTTATCCATAACCGAACATAGCTACCCAGCACTGCCCTTGGTAGAACAACTGGCACACCAGAGGTTCGTTCGCGCGGGTCCTCTCGTACTACGCGCAACCCCACTCAAAATTCCACGCCCACATCAGATTAGGACCGAACTGTCTCACGACGTTCTGAACCCAGCTCGCGTACCGCTTTAATTGGCGAACAGCCAAACCCTTGGAAGCGACTTCACCTCCAGGATGCGACGAGCCGACATCGAGGTGCCAAACCGCATCGTCGAAGTGATCTCTTGGATGCGATCAGCCTGTTATCCCCGGGGTAACTTTTATCCGTTGATTGCTGCCTAAATCACTCAAGTGCAGCAGTTCACTAAAACCTGGTTTCCCATCTGTTCGACTTGTAGGTCTCACAGTTAAGCCGGCATATGCTTTTGCGCTATCACTCCGATTTCCATCCGGAGCTAGCCGACCTTTGTACTCCTCCGTTACCATTTGGGAGGAAACCGCCCCAGTTAAACTACCCACCAAACACTGTCTCTCCCACCCGATTCAGGGTGAGGGGTTAGATACACAAATAGCTAGAGGTGGTATTTCACTGTCGCCTCAAACACTCCCGCGAGAATGTTATCAAAGGCTCCCACTTATGCTACGTGAAGATATCCGTATATCAATGCCAGGATGTAGTAAAGCTCCACGGGGTCTTTCCGTCTTGATGCGGGTACTCGGCATCTTTACCGAGATTGTAATTTCACCGGATCCCTCGTTGAGACAGTGATCAAGACCGTTATGCCATTCGTGCGGGTCGGAACTTCGCGTTCTTTGAACGTTTGTTCAATCCACTATTACTAGTGGCGCAGACTATATCTTCTTTAATGGATAATATCTTCGCTTGCCATTGTTGATTGTCGGGGCTAAAGCAATAATTTCAGAAATTCCGTCTGAAGTTAAGTGCTTTTTTGATTTCAACATCTGACAAATATGCGTGAATATTAGAAATGATTTTTGCTTCTCGGAACGTAATGGAAAATTTTCAAAATGCGGGATTATTCGTTCAATTAATTTATCTAATGATCGAATTTCATATTTCAAGGTATTATCAGACCGATCAGGCCGGATAGTACCACACGAAAAATATTCTTTCATTTTGAATAAAAAGGCTGAACGTTCAGCATTCTGACTGACCGAAAAACTCGGTCTGACTTCCCAAGTATTATTCATTTTCTTTCTAGGGTTGAGGGATACGGAAAAACATCCTTCTCCATCAACATACCCAGAGAGATATGAAGCAAATTTAATTTCTTCATCCTTTAAAGGCTGGCGTGTTAACCCACTTGCGTGGATTCTCGAGCTTACGCTCTCAGTCGTTACGGGGTCACTAAGACTTCCCACGGTATTACCCTTGCATTTATACATTCATTCTAACCGAACATATACCATAATTACAATAGGGCTTCACCGTTATAAGCCAACTTTTTTGCGTCGGGCTTGTTTCCTCTCACCCGACAAGGAATTTCGCTACCATAGGACCGTTCATTTATGTTACATTCAATTTCTTGAAAGACCAATCATTTCTGATTGATACTTCATGTCGCCATGAAGATCGGACTATATCATCATCCCGCTAAGCGGGAGTTCGGCGTATAGTCTCTGAGGATTCTTGTTTTTGAGTATTTTCTTTTTCCTCCGTTATTCATCTGCTCACGCAGTGAAAGTACTTTAGAAAAATCTTGATCGTCAATTTCACTCTTTGACAGGATTTGAGCAGCAGCTTTGAATAATTCAAAATCTTTCTGCTTAATTCCCACTAAAGGAAACCTAAGAAAAAATGGAATAATTATTTTACAGATATCTGATAATTTATTCACTTCGAAATACCAACCATCATTTCCTGCTTTTCTAATCGTTCCGCAACCCAATGTTTCATGAAACAAATCGAGAGGCTCTCGATCGTGTTGAGAAACATTAAACGCTGCAGACACTTTCCATTTTCTTTTATAGTCATTTCTTGAACGACAAACGATCATGAAACTGGCTTCTCCCATGGCAAAACCGGAGAGAAACGAGCCAATTTCGGATGAAATACTCACGACAAGTCTTTCCTGCTGATTGTCTGCACCCGTAACATTTTCAAAATCGTACATAATTTAATATTATACGGTTTTAGTTCGGGATACTAGTCCTTTTTCAGGACAGATTTTCCAGCATTTGGCCGAATTTTATAACTACAATTTGGTTTATAGTTACGGCCGCCATTCACCCGGGCTTAAATTCGATTCCTGATATAATCTTAAATCTCCTCTTGACCTTCGGGCATTGGGCAGGCATCACCCCCTATACATCAGCTTTCGCTTTGGCAGGGAGCTAAGTTTTTGCTAAACAGTCGCTTGATCTCTTTTGTTGTAATCCCTCTACACTCTTGCGAGTTTCGCGGGACAGTCCTTATTGCGAACTTACGGACGCTATTTTGCCGAGTTCCTTAACGAGGGTTCTTCCGATCACCTGAGTCTACTCGACTCGAGCACCTGCGTCGGTTTGCGGTACGGATTGTTAAACCTTAGCGATTGGACGCTTTTCTTGTCCTCGTACTCACTTAAACTTTCAACCATGCGATCATTTAAGCCCCTATGAGGCGTCACGCCAATCAAAATTTAACAAGGGCTGGAATATCAACCAGCTGTCCATCGTCTACGCCTTTGCGCCTCGACTTAGGACCGCCTAACCCTGGGACGATTATCGTGGCCCAGGAAACCTTGCTCTTGCGGTGGGCAGGTTTCTCGCCTGCCTAATTCGTTACTCATGCCAACATTCTCACTTCGTAACACTCCACCACTCCTTACGGTATGGCTTCACAGCAGTTACGAACGCTCCTCTACCACTCCAACTTGCGTTGAAGTCCATAGCTTCGGTTAATCGCTTGAGCCCCGTTACATTTTCGGTGCAACCATCCTTAACTAGACCAGTGAGCTATTACGCACTCTTTAAAAGATGGCTGCTTCTGAGCCAACTTCCTGGTTGTTTTGGGACGATCACTGCCTTCCCCACTTAGCGATTAATTTGGGACCTTAGCTAATGGTCTGGGTTGTTTCCCTCTCGACGATGAAGCTTAGCCCCCACCGTCTGACTCTACATGAACATACATCAGAATTCGGAGTTTATCAGGGTTTCCCCACCTCACGGCGGAGTAGCCCTACCAGTGCTCTACCTCTGTGTATTTTAAATGTAGGCTATACCTATATATATTTCGAGGAGAACCAGCTATTTCCAGGTTCGATTGCAATATTTGCGCTATCCACAGTTCATCCCGCAACTTTACAACGTTGCCGAGTGCGGGCCTCCACCCCTTTTTACTGGGGCTTCACCCTGACCATGGATAGATCACCTGGTTTCGGGTCTAGTGTGTACGACTAGTCGGCCATTTAGGCCTCGCTTTCACTACGGCTTCACTAATTTAAAGTTTAACCTCGCCATACACAGCTAACTCGTTGGCTCATTCTACAAAAGGCACGCCGTCAGGCATTCCCCTTACGGGGCATAGCCCTCCGACATCTTGTACGCATTGTGGTTTCAGGTACTATTTCACTCGCCTATGCGGCGTTCTTTTCACCTTTCCCTCACGGTACTTGTTCACTATCGATCTGAAGATGTATTTAGCCTTAGGACGTGACCGTCCCAGATTCCCACCGGGTTTCTCGTGCCCTGTGGTACTTAGGTTTGCAAACCAAGTAGACCAAAATATTTCGCATAACGGGACTATCACCCTCTATGGTGGGCCTTTCCAGGCACCTTCTGCTATAAATTGATTTTTTCAAACTACTCGACCTTACGGTCTGTTCGCACCCTGCAACCCCATCCAGAAGACATAAAACAGAAATAATTCTGCTCTAAGTCCTCCGGATGGTTTAGGCTGATCCGCTTTCGCTCGCCACTACTCACGGAATCGTTAATTACTTTTTTTTCGTCTCGGTACTAAGATGTTTCAGTTCCCGAGCTGCCTCCTACTCCTTCTATATATTCAAAGGAGAGTATCCCGTAAAACGGGATGGGTTACCCCATTCGGAAATCTCCGGATCATTGGTTCGTTGGCACCTTCCCGGAGCATATCGCCGCCTCGTGCGTCCTTCATCAGCATCTTCAGTCAAGGCATCCTCCACATGCGCTTTCGTCACTTTTTACATGACTGCTAACTAGAGACCAGAAACAAGAAACCTAAGAGGAAAAATCCTCTACAGTCTCGAGTCTCTGCTTCTAATTAACGGATCTAACAAAACCTTTAACTAAACATCAGATTTGAAACACAAGTGCTTCTAGTCATCTGTTTTCATTATTGGTTACTTGACACGTTATGACTGATCCTTACCAGGCTTTGGTAAGTTTCATCCTAACAATTTTATTTTTTATGGAAACCTCGTGTCGGTTTTGGATCAACTCGGCTCTCACCTCGTTGCTCATTTTCATTTGCTCGCGCAAACAAAACCTCGCGGGGTTTCGAATTGCTACAGCCTTGCGGCTTAAGTATTATCGGAAGAATCATATTATGTATAATCAATAAGGAAGTTATACATAATTTAATGCATTAACCGTGAAATTACTTAACACGTTAATGCACCTTTCAGTTGTAAAAGAACTTACTCGCCAGGACATCAGTCCCCGTGCAATTTGTGGACCCGGTTTCAAGACCGAGACTCATCACTGGCTAGTGAAACAAAAAACTTCCCATCGGGAAGCGTTCAAAAACACAAGCAAAACAATATTGCTCACATCTTTAATTCCATCCCGAAATTAAACTGATTGTTTAAGTAAAACGTTTTAACCTCACGGTTATTTGTACATCAAACAACTTTAAATCATCTTATCACAAACTGATATGAAATGTCAACGATTTTACAACTACGGAGTAGCAGTAGCCGAAGGTGACGCAGTTGTGGTTGCCGTAGCACTTGGCGACGCAGATGTTGTCGCACTTGGTGATGCGGTTGAATTGGTCTTTTTAACCCAAGATGACAAGAATGACGAATCTTCGTTGGTATACATACTATTGTATGCTGCGCCAACCATATATCCGACTATTCCGCCCAAAACAAACGCTAATATCACGAACGCCACATGCCCCAAATGGCTAGATGGTTCTTTTCCATCCATAAACCCCTCCTAAATATTTATTACTTATATATTAATTCTATATGGTTTAAAAAACAATGCAATAGCTTTTTCACAACTTATCCCCAGACACTAAATGAAAATGCAAATGTTTTGAGTCCTGAAAACCACCACCATTGGTGATTATGCGATAATTTATAGCCTTGAGATTATTGTTATTAATAATTTCTTGTGCGATTTTAAAAATTTCTTCAATTATCGCCAGATCTTTTAGCTCAGTAATATTTGATATATGAGTTTTTGGCACAATCACTACATGAAAAGCCCAAGATGGTTTAGTGTGAAAGAAGGCCAGTACCATGTCTGTCTCTTTGATAATATTGACCTTAATCTTGTCATTTAAAACAAAATCGCAATAAAAATCACTGTTTCCATCATCCATATTCCATCTCCCATCCTCTGATTTGGTGGACCTGAGGAGACTCGAACTCCTTACCTCAGCAATGCGAATGCTGCGCTCTACCAGATGAGCTACAGGCCCATTTCTAACATTATTTTAGCACAAATGGAGAATAAACGCCACGACCAGTGTAGAGGCGGGCTTGTCAAATCTATTTTATTTCATGATTAAGGTGTGGCTGTCGCGGTCGGAGTTGGGGTTACAACCGGCGTTGTGGCTATAAATGAGTTTAATACCGTTGGAATTGCATCAATCGCCATCCCAACCAACTCGGTCGTACCAGATTCACGAGTTGCTTGCGAATTTACTACCACCGCGTACTGGTCAGTCTGCCCTACCAACACAGGCGCGACCCCACCACTTATTGTTGCGGCACTAACCAAGGCAGTGTAATTTGCGATTGAATACACGTCAAGAGCTAACAGCGCAATGCTGTCCGATGCGCCCCCAACAGGCATCACAAAAATTATATCTGCCACCGGACAATTTGTAGCAGTGCAAACCGTGCCGTCCGAGTATTTAACCGTTTTCCATGTACTAGGAAGGGTTAGATTAAATCCATACGTAGAGTTTTGATATTTCGTCGAGGCGCCGGTTTGATCCGAGCTTGCTGGCGTTGATGATGAACTGGTGGCATTGTTCTGCTCTTTTACGTACCAAAACGTCAGCCCACCCACCAGCGCCAGAATTACCAACCCAATAATCAAACCAATGTACCCACCGGTTTTTTCAGTCTCAACTTTGGTTACGTTTAACGGATAAAACTCGTGAAAAGATTCATGTTTTTCCACAGGCAAAACATGTAAATCCACTTTTTCAGCTTCGGCTTTTTTGCTATTTTTCCGATTGACTTTTGGCGAAACATTATCGTCTGCTTTTGGATGTGTTGTACGACGATGTAAATTTTGTGCTTGTGGCATTTCCCCTCATTTCTCACTCTTAATTATGACACAGGCCGCTGGATTTGTACAAGTTGCGCCGCCTGGACACATAAGAATATGATTAAATTAAGGCCAAGATGCTAAGCCATTTTCGGAGGAACTTATGATGCCTGATGGGCAGGAGTTAGTCCTCACAATTCCGGAGGGATCGCCCCCTCCACAACTAGATCGGGTAGATGACAGCCCGAGACAACCAAGGGGCAGATACTTCTCCCCAATCGTTCAGTTCGCATGGGGCTCCGCGCTTGGTTTCACCGGACACTATCACGCCGACCAGCCCGATTGCTTCCATGCAGGAACCCCCTCTCCCCTAGAGGAGATCCCACAGTAGCTCGACCCCGCCTGCGACGTTCGCAGGCGGGCCTTCCTTTTTCACTATCATATTCTCCGAGCAATGTAGGGGCGGACTCATACTTGTCGTTCCGTAGCCTTGGCGAAGGAGGATGTCCGCCCGTGGGCGGGTCGAGACCCACCCCTACAAGGATTATAATGTCTGAACTTTATACCAAAATATATTCAATCGTCGCCAAAATACCCTCCGGTATTGTGGCTAGTTACGGTGATGTAGCAAAAGCAGCGGGACTACAAAACGGCGCTCGCGTTGTCGGCTGGGCACTCAGACGATTACCCGCAGAAGTTGAAATCCCTTGGTGGCGGGTGATTAATGCTAAAGGATATATTTCGATTGTTAACCCAAGCGTCACTCCCACGCAACAAAAAATCCTCCTCGAGAAGGAAGGAGTCAAATTCATTGTCAAAGAAGACCTATTCTATCTCCAAAACCCAAAATGGAATAAATTCTAAGCGATTGACGTAGTAATTAGTTAAATTTTATGTTAAAATAAGTTTTGACAGACAGTCGAAAAGTTAAGGGCCTGTAGCTCAGTGGTAGAGCAATTCCTTTGCAAGGAAGAGGTCGGAGGTCCAAATCCTCTCAGGTCCACCAATCACAAACCCATGCTCGAGAATCCGCCTAACAAGACGACGATTCCGAGCATTATTAGTATAATACCGGCGATTTTCCAAACAGCCTGTGCCCCGCCGGGAAAATTATCCATCCATTCTGGATTACCAACAGACATCAAAAGTCGGTCGGTATATTTGATCAACAAATACCCAAGCAGAATAGCAATTGGGCCAACAAATAATCGACGTAAGATAATCATCCACATAGTTCTAATTTAGCACGATTTAGGTCAAAACAATAATGGCCACGGCAATAACCAAAAATTGCGTAGCGATGCCAAGTAATTTATTTTTCTCTAGCCCGCCATCAACCAGCTCATGCAGATAGTGAAAAATTGAGCCAAGTTTGGAAGTGCGAAACCATTTTTTCCACCACGGCGCGTTGTCAAATAAATCCGGTAGTGTTGCCCCAAATGCGCCAACTAATAAACTCAGATTCCAGTGGCTGATATACCAAAAATACAAAAACAGCCCTGTGCCAACCACGACCTCGGCAATCACCACTAATAGGTCGTGGGTCGAGGTATGATCTTCGGTTGAACTTTCTAGTAGCGCTGCATCGGTGTGCGGAATTAAATCTAATACAAAATGACTAATGAATCCGAGCGCAAAAACTGCCGGCAAGCCTAAAGGCGCCGCTATTTTGCCAATAGCCGATCCGGTTAATATATGTGGGGTTGATAGCATTTTATTTTACTAACTCAATTTTAATTCCAACAACGCCATACTTCTTTTCTTCATCAACAGAGTAGAACTCTCTGACATCTTGAATCAGCGCGGATTTTGAATGATTTCCGAACAACTCAGGGGGGAAATCCGTAAATAAATCATCAAAAGTAGCGTAGCGAAAAAGTGCTTTGATTTTTGTCAGGACTGTTTGCTTAGGATCGTTTCTGGATATAAACAGCACGTCATCCCCGATATTAAGACGCTGTCTCTTTTCGTCGCATATTCTAGACTCGATAATCTTTTGTCCGTTTCGTATCATATCAAACTGACTCTTCGCCAGCCTCATTTGGTACGTGTTCATAGATTATTCTTTCACCACAACAGCGGTGCCGTAGCACAATACTTCGGTGGCGCCTTGCATCACTTCGTTGGCATCGTATCTAACTGCAATGATGGCGTTTGCGCCCATAGTTTCGGCGTGTTTGATCATAATATCATACGCCTCTTGTCGCGTTTTCTCACACAACTCGGTGAATAAAGAGATGTTTCCACCAAATAAAGTTTGGAATGAAGCACCAATGGTGCCAAACATTGAACGAGAACGAACAGTTACCCCGCGTACTAATCCCAAATTTTTGACAATTTTCTTGTCCGGTAGTTCCAAAGCAGTGGTTACATTTGCATGATCCATATTCTCTCCATATTTATTATCTTATTACGCGTTTAACATATCATATTGCACGGTCTTGCTGAAAGCGTCAGAATTTGTTATGATATTAACATCAAACACGGGCGTATAGCTCCCTCCTTCGCCAAGGCTACGGAAGGGCAGGCAGTTGGTTAGAGCGCGTACAATGATATTTACAACTGAAAATCTGTTATCTGGTGGGCATAAAGGGCGTATAGCTCAGTTGGTTAGAGCGCGTCACTGATAATGACGAGGTCCATGGTTCAAATCCATGTACGCCCACCAGATAGGCGATTTCTCAGTTGTAAATAATTTCGCGCGAAGCACGAAATATAATGACGAGGTCCATGGTTCAAATCCATGTACGCCCACCAGATTATCAATTACACAAAAATCCCCTTGATTTGGGGATTTTTGGATTAACTAGTTGGTTACTGGTTTTGCTTTTCTAGCCACCGCCGCTAGCAACACACCGTGCTCATTTACCAACTGCGATGCCAAGGTACTCTCGTCATATTTATGTCTATTACGCTCAAAATACACCTCTAAAAACGGCTCACAGCATTCAGGGTTTTGCCCAAGCCAATCTGCCACTTCTTCACAATATTTGGTTGCTATCAGTCCAGTTAAATTACCTTCGGCTTCATACCTTTGATCAAGCTCATTTAGAAAACTCACTGACATTTCGGTAAGCTCGCGAATTTTTTTCTCATAAGCATCATCCTCCGCGTACATTCGACCATATTCCTCATTCGTTGGCTGCCGACGTTGACCATCCGGACTAGGTGCACCATTTTCTACCACTTCGACTCCTTTTCTTCAAGAATATCACATCACACAAAAAATCCCCAAATTAACGGGGATTTTTGTTTTATAGAACTATTTACATCTTATTTGTGGCCAATCTTGCCCTTCCGAAGCTCCAAGGAGCGTAGGAGGGTGACCAGTTTCCGAGAGTGTCACTCCGGTTCCTGCAAGCAGGACATCGGAGCGATCGACCTAACCTACCAATTTATCTTGCGACAAAAAGGGGCTAGACTCCTTAGAAAGGAGGTGATCCATCCCCACCTTCCGATAGGGATACCTTGTTACGACTTCGTCCAGATTACTGATCCTACCGTGGGACCTAAAAAAGGTACTTCGGGTATTACCAGCTTTCGTGACGTGACGGGCGGTGTGTACAAGACCCGAGAACGTATTCACGGCCGTATGGCTGACCGGCCGTTACTAGCGATTCCAACTTCATGAAGGCGAGTTGCAGCCTTCAATCCGAACTGAGGACAAGTTTGGTGGGATTAGCTTCAGCTCACGCTTTCGCAACCCATTGTTATTGTCCATTGTAGCACGTGTGTCGCCCGAGGTGTAAGAGCCACGCTGACTTGACGTCATCCCCACCTTCCTCCGACTTAACGCCGGCAGTTTCGTATGAAAAATACAACATACGACAAGGGTTGCGCTCGTTTACGGACTTAACCGTACACTTCACAGCACGAGCTGACGACAGCCGTGCAACATCTGTCACCTGATTCCTTGCGGCACGGTCCTGTTTCCAGGACTTTCCAGGGATGTCAAACCTCGGTAAGGTTCTTCGCTTACCGTCGAATTAAACCACATGCTCCACCGCTTGTGCGGGTCCCCGTCAATTCCTTTGAGTTTTAAGCTTGCGCTCGTACTCCCCAGGCGGCTGACTTAACGCGTTAGCTACGGTACACCACGGGTCGATACGTCATATACCTAGTCAGCATCGTTTAGGGCGTGGACTACCGGGGTATCTAATCCCGTTCGCTCCCCACGCTTTCGTGTCTCAGTGTCAGGATAAGCCCAGCAGACTGCTTTCGCCATCGGTGTTCTTCCTGATATCTACGCATGTCACTGCTACACCAGGAATTCCATCTGCCCCTGCAAACCTCTAGTAAGTCCGTATCTTCAACATCCCCCGGGTTGAGCCCGGGTCTTTAATCAAAGACGCAACTTACAACCTACACACGCTTTACGCCCAATAAATCCGAATAACGCTCGCACCCTACGTATTACCGCGGCTGCTGGCACGTAGTTAGCCGGTGCTTATTCTGCGGGTACTTTCAAGATTACTCCCCGCCAAAAGAAGTTTACGACCCGAGAGCCTTCATCCTTCACGCAGCGTCGCTGCATCAGACTTTCGTCCATTGTGCAATATTCCCAACTGCTGCCACCCGTAGGTGTATGAGCCTTGTCTCAGTCTCATTGTGGCTGGTCATCCTCTCAGACCAGCTACCCGTCGTTGCCTTGGTAGGCCATTACCCCACCAACTAGCTGATAGGAGTTGGGCCACTCCAGAAGCGCATAAATGCTTTGATCTTGCGATAACATGCGGGATTACCCACCCTTTCGGGCGGCTATCCCCCACTTCTGGGTATGTTCCCAACCATTACTCACCCGTCTGCCACTGTCCTTGCGGACCGTTCGACTTGCATGTGTTAGGCACGCTGCCAGCGTTCATTCTGAGCCAGGATCAAACTCTCCAAATAGATCCCTAAGGATCGAATTAGATGCTTGTTAGCTCTAAAATTAAAAAACTTATTCGGAAATCTTTCGCCGACCAACTTTCGTCAGCCTGCGATGGTCAATTGACCACAAATAAAATGTAAAACGATAAAAATCAAATTATTAAAGTTCGCAACAATCAGCAATACGTCATCGTATTGCTAACGTTTCAAAAATCTCTTTTATTCAAAGGACTTATTCAATTTATCAAAGTCGCGACCATTTGTCAACAGATGATAGAAAAGAAAACGGGCGAGGGCTGCGCAATGCAGCTCCCGCCCAATAACCCCGGTATCACCCGACCTCGCCGGGGTAATGCCCTTGCTTCTCCATCCGCGGAGGGTCTTCGACTTCCACAACCTCCGCGAAGTCAAACCGAGCAGCCCCCACCTTCGCCGGCCGCGGCGGCTTGTCGTCCGCATCACCATCTGCCAACGGGATATCAACCGGATCGGCCGATCCCGCTCGATAAAACGGTGCAGACGGGAAGACATCGCCCCACGTCTTCGGTCGCGACGGAGCCTCCGACTCCGGTCCACTGCGATAGGGAGCGTAGGTGAACCTAACACCTCGGATCCTATCAACCTCTTGCGTGATGGCATAAGCCTGATCTTGATCGATTTCATCGTCGCACACGACAACGAAACTGTACGACATTGTGCTCATCACCTCCCTTCCCTCACCAGAAACGACATACCGACCTACAACGTCACGGGCTCATTGCTCGGCGCGAAGCGATCAGTGCCCGCTGTGCGCCACGGTGGCCACCCCTCAGCCTCCTGAGCGACCTCGTCCAACTGCTCGCGAAACCAATTGCCACCGCTTGCCACCCCGCCGGCAACCGCTGCCAGACCTTGCTGGGCTAGCACTCGCGGCCGAGACTCTTGAGCAGCGCCTTCCTCAGCCGCCGCGGCACTGCGGATCTGGAACGGCTCGAGAACGAACTCGATTCCGTCCATTTCCCGCAGATGGGCGACCACCTTCTGTGCTTCAGCCATCGTTCGCGCCTTCAACCCAACGGTGGCGCGATACCCGTGATCAGCCATGCGCACCTCCCAGAGGTATGTGATTTCCATAATTGTTTTACCACAAAACAGGATAAGATGCAATGATATTATCCATTTCCTCCCCTAATCAGCTCGACTATTTCTTTGTAATTATCTCGTCAATGATGCCGTAGGTTTTGGCTTCAAGTGAGGTCATATAATAATCGCGCTCGGTATCGTGCGAGATTTTTTCTAATTTTTGCCCGGTATTTTCGGCTAAAATTTTATCTAGCTGTTCGCGGGTTTTGATGATTTCTTTGGCGGCAATGTCTATTTCGGTCGCTTGGCCTTCTGCCCCGCCCATCACTTGATGAATTAAAATTTTGCTGTTTGGCAATGAAAATCGCTTGCCTTTGGCGCCACCGGCTAGCAGAAACGCGCCCATTGACGCCGCTAGACCAACGCAAATAGTCGAAACATCCGGCTTTATCACCCGCATGGTATCGTAAATGGCCATGCCGGCGCTAACCGATCCACCCGGGCTGTTGATGTATAGCTGGATATCTTTTTTTGGATCTTCGGATTCTAGAAATAGCATTTGCGCAATTACCAAATTGGCGATAACATCATCTACCGGCCCACCCAAAAAGATAATGCGTTCTTTGAGCAAGCGCGAATAAATATCGTAGGCACGCTCACCATACTGCGATTTTTCAATTACCGTGGGGATTAAATAGGACATAGGGCTCCTTGGTTTCTAATTTTTATGCTCACGAGTTGTCATTTCGACTACTCGACATTCGAGTCGAGGGTGGCTTCCTGCCCTCTTAGGGCGTAAGCCCGGAGGGAGAAATCTCAAACAAGAATTTGAAATTTGAAATTTGAAATTTTTAATGATGGAATTGTTGTTATCGCATAGATTCCGGATCATGTCCGGAATGACAGGGGGTTATTTAGTTGATTCTGCTTTGATTTTATCTAAAACTAATTTTACCGCGTCTTTGTCTTCGGGATCAATCTTTTCTGCCTTCATTATTTCTCCCAACGCTAATCCAATGGTGGCATTTTTGATCGCTTGATCGTTAGCCTCTTCGCGCAGCTTGACTAACGATTTACCTTGGCTCTCTAGGTATTGACTAAACTGAGTGTCATTGGCACCCATGCGCTCTTTCATGGTGTCTATAATGCGATCGATTTCGCTTTCCACAATCGATTTTGGCAAAACCACTTTGGTGCGCTTAACCAACTCTTCTAAAATTAGCACCTCGTCTTTATTTTTGGCCTCTTCTTCTGCTTCAGCTTCCAGCTGCTCTAAAATAGCAGATTCAATTTCAGTCATGTTCTTTTTGCCAAAGTCTGCGGCGAATTTCTCATCTAATTCAGGTAGGTTGATTTGTTTAACTTCAAGTAATTTGACCATAAATTGAGCTTTCTTTTTGGCTAAAGTTTTGTCGCGATAGTCTTTTGGAAAAACGATGTCAAAGGTTTTTTCTTCATCCACTGACATGCCCACAATTTGGTCTTCAAATCCCGAGATCATCGTATTATCGCCCAAAACTAGAGGATGTTCGTTACTCTGCATTCCTTCGTGTTTGACGCCATCTACCGACCCGGAAAAGTTAATTCGCACAAAATCTTTAGTTTCTGCCGGACGAGTAACCGCTTCCAGCTGAGATCGCTCTTTGCGCAAGTGCTCGAGCACTTTCTTCACATCCAAGTCAGTTACTTTTTGGGCATCATTCTTTTTTATTTTGATATTGTGCCAATCTTTGATTTCAACTGTTGGTAAAATATCTACCTCGGCGTTAAATTCAAGCTCCGGATCAGATTTTGCCACCGTAACGGCGGGCTGATGCAACGGGTGTAAATTGTGTTCCAAAACCGCTTCGTAATAATAATGCGGAATGGCTTTCTCTAGCGCTTCCGAAGTAATACCGGCCTTGCCAATGTGTTTTTCCGCCATCACTGCTGGCACTTTGCCAGGACGAAATCCGGCTAGCTTAATTGTTTTGGCAATCTCTACCAACGCTTCCTCGTAAGCTTTTTGCCACTCTTGCGCGGTTAAGGTGATGGTAATTTTGACTCGAGATTTCGGTAGATTCTCTAATTTTGTCTGCATTATTTTCCTTTGTTTCAATAGTCAATTATAACTGATTCCGATCGATTTGACTAGCATTGATATCGATCTATTATTGCAGTACAACCCAAGACCGCCTGTCGTTTTTATGATAGTTGATGGTGCTTAATAGCCGCTGAGGGTTAGATAAGAAAATTAGCGTGGCATACTGGGATTTTTGTTTTGAATCCCAAAATGCGATTGGCATATTTATCTGTTCGCCGTATTTTTGAGCTATCTGGGCTATCTTTTCGGGCGTTAAATGATGAAAATATAGCACATTTTCAACTTCAACTTTTGCCATCACCGCCCCCGACGACTGTTTTAGGTAAATTTCATCGCCACTCATAATTTTGCGATATGGCAAGGTAGCCGACCGCGACAATCGAATATCAACCGACTTATCGCCGGTCAAAATATGATTAATCGCTTCCCCCACAAACACTGCTAAATGTGTGGCCATTTATTACTCACTTATACCATAGGTGTAGCGAGTTAAGAGCAAAAAGTCAAGTTACTCATCTAATATTGTGAGAGCTGGAAGGGATTTGCCGGCTAGATAATCCAGACTGGCACCACCGCCGGTTGAAACAAAAGTCATTTTATCGGCCAACTGATGCTGATTCAAAAACCCAACCGTATCGCCGCCGGCAATTACGCGCGTAATTTGTGGTGAGCGAGCCAAGACATCGGCAATCATTAGCGTGCCGCGACTAAACCGCGGATCTTCGGTTCGTCCCAAATTACCGTTCCAAAACACCGTTTTTGCATCTGCCAACGCATCTTCAAACTGCATAATAGTTTCGGGCCCAATATCGCAAATCGAATCTCTGTCCCACGCATAATCGGTTGGTAACATAATTTTGTCTTCATACCGCTCAAATATATCGTTGGCTTGAGTGATAAAATCCGGATCAACCAGCGATCTTTTGACATCAATATTTCTAGATTTGAGAAAGGTGTTAGCCACTGCCCCGCCAATCAAAAATTGATCAGCCAGGGGTGCTAATTTCTCGATTATTGGCAGCTTGTCTTCAATTTTGGCGCCACCAATAATGAACATCAGTGGCTGATTTGGGTTATCTTTGATGTTGGATAGATATTGGATTTCTTGCGCCAAATGCAGCCCCGAAAAATGTGGCAACAGCGCCGATACACCGACCGTCGAGGCATGTTCTCTGTGCGCTGTGGCAAAGGCATCAAAAATAAAAACGTCGCCATGTCTGGCAATTTCGGCCGCCAATTTTGGATCGTTTTTCTCTTCACCTGCATCAAATCGGATATTTTCTAGCAGATAAACCTTTGGAAAAATCCCGTAAACACCTAAATTGTTGATTGCATCTTGTTGAACAATTTCAGATGTTGCGGATGGGTTGTCGGACAATTTTTGGGCCAAATAGTTTGCCACTTCTTGCATTGTTAGCGTTGCGTCTACGCCAACCGGCTTACCACGATGTGCCAAAATAAGAATTTGTTCGACATTTTGCTGCAACAGACGTGAAATAGTGGGGATTGCCGCATCAATTCGGTTTGTATCGGCAATTTTACCATCATCTAAAACCGGTACATCAAAATCGAACCGACAAATGATTCGTTTATTTTTAACGTCAGATTCGGTAAATATTTGCATTATCTAACCTTTTTACACAGCTCAACAAATTCTGATGCCTTTAAACTGGCGCCACCCACTAATACACCGTCGATTGCTGTTAGACTAGTAAATCGGTCAACGTTTTCGGCAGTAACGCTGCCACCATACAACACTCGTGTTTCTTTGCCCACAACCTTTTTAATTTCATCGCAGACCATTTCGCAGTAAACCGCCTCGGACGCGTTGCCGGTGCCAATTGCCCAAATTGGCTCGTACGCAATTACTAACTTCTCGTATTCGGCTGGCTTGATTCCAGCCAGCGACTGATGCAATTCATCTATTACCAGCCCAATACTACGGTCAGATTTGGTTTTTTCGCCTACGCACAAAATTGGCGTCATTCCGTTTTCCAGTACCGCCTGCACTTTGTCGCTGACAAATTCGTTTGTTTCATGAAAATGCTCACGGCGCTCGGAATGTCCCACAATCACAAACTGGCACAGATCTTTAACTTGCGCCACCGAGACTTCGCCAGTTAGTGCTCCAAACTTATCTGGATGGCAGTTTTGCGCTCCTAAATAGATATGCCTGGCCGAAACCTCTAAGATTGACGCGACTTCTTGCAACCAAATGTACGGCGGGCAAAGCACCACATCTACCCCACTTAAGTCGTGCAACTGATTGCGCACCAGCGTTGCCAACACACTGGCATCAGCCAAAGTGGTATTCATCTTCCAATTTGCCACAACCAACGGTTTCATCGTTTCAACCTTTTCTTGATTTCATTATATTCCATAATCAACACTTCCGCCAAACGAATACTGTCATGATACAACGGCTGTTTTGAATTTGATACTGAATCTAATTTGATCCGCACGCCCTCAATTATCGATTGCCTGGTAGAAATCACTTTAATCGATCCCAATTCGCCTTCTGGGATCTGGTTTGATCTAACATGATTTTTGTTCACCAACGCAAAATTAACGACATTCTTCCCAACCACCTCTACAATTTTTTCGATATGATTCTGAACCGAATATCCTTCGGTTTCGCCACGCTCGGTCGAGATGTTGCAAACATAAGCTTTAACCGCCAACGAGCTTTTTAGCGCCTTAGTGATGCCCGAAAAAAGCAAAGGCGGAATTACGCTGGTGTACAAACTACCCGGGCCAATAATAATTAGATCGGCCTCAAGTATCGCCTGTACCGCGGGCGGATAAACACGCACTGAATGAGGCAGAAAGACACGATCTATTGGGTCATCGTGCCCGGCAAGACTAATTTGCTCCTCGCCTACCACCACTTGGCCGGATTTTAATTTGGCGTTTAATTGGATATTTCCTAAAGAAACCGGCATTACCCGTCCAGTAATACGTAAAATTTCGCTCAGTCTAATGATGGCACGGTCAAAACCACCGGATTGATCTGCCAACGCTACCATCAGCAGATTTCCAAGCGCATGCCCCTTTAACCCGTCACCTTTTTTGAAACGATAGTTCATTAGTTTGGTTAAAACATCCTCATCCGGTGAAAGCGCGGCGATGCACTGACGAATATCTCCCGGTGGCAACGTGTCATAAAGTTTTCGCAATCGTCCGCTACTCTGCCCATTGTCCGTAACGGCAACAATAGCAGTAATGTTTGGCGTAATTTGTTTTAGCCCGCGTAGTAAACTAGACAGGCCGGTTCCACCACCAATTGCCACCACTTTTGGTGCCGAATCGGCATAAAAATGCGGATCAGTTGGGCTATATTTTAGATAATGCCACCATTTGTCAAACAATGTTTTTGTGCTCATACCTAATCAAATTCGTTACTTCAGCAATAATTAAACGTGACGCGTCCCGACATAATTTTTAATTTTAAAGGCTAAATTTTAAATGAATAAGAACCAAATGTTTAAATTTTAAATAGTTCCTTATTTAGTCATTTAAAATTGGCTACCTTTCATTTGAAATTAAAAATTAAAAATTAAAAATTCTAATTTTGTAGATTTCTCCCTCCGGGCTTACGCCCTAAGAGGGCAGGAAGCCACCCTCGAGACAAGGCTCGAGGAGTCGAAATGACAGATTGCGGCATTTCTCATCATCCGATCATGGATGCCAACTGGCGATAATAATTTGCTTCGCTAGCTAATCCAAGTTTAGTGGCAGCCAAGGTTGCCTGGGCAAAATCAGCGTTGCTCTCCGCTATTTCCATTGCTTGACGATAAATTTCAGCCGCTTCTGGCAACTTTGCTTCCTCTGCCAGCATCCCAGCAGACAAAAGCTCTGCGCGCTCAATCAAATGCCTCACTTCCTTCTGATACGCCACTCTAACCACTGCAACCGTTGCGTGCTCAGTTAGAAATGATATGTAGCGCTTAAAAACCGGCATTCGTTCTTTGGGATAAAGTGAATTTAAATACTGTTGATAAATTTCCGGCACTTGATCGGTTTGATGGTCTTGGATTGCCATCTGAATAGCCTGGTCAAACAACTCACCTCGAATAGCCAGCTCAATCGCTAACGGTCTGAAATTTGCCTTCAGCGCCCGCTCCACTAACTCTTGGTACAAAAATTTGGAATCTTTATTACCAATATGATCAATATGATCCGCGGTCAAGGTTAAAGTTTCTTTAACCAAACCGGCCTTTTCCGCCGCATAAGCAGCTTTTTCGTACTCACGACTATTAGTAAACTGTTCAATTGCCTTTGAATATAAGTTTTTGGCAACTGTCGGATTACCTGTTTGATCGGCAATTTCAGCAGCAGGCAACCACATTTCAGCTTGAGTATACAGTTGAAGCGCCTTTTCGTGCTCACCGTTTTTAGAGTAACAGCGCCCGGCATCGCCAAACGCTCTGACTTTCATAAAATTTACCGCGGCTTGATCATACACACCGGCACTTTCAAACAGCTTGGCAGCGTCTTCAGTACGATTATGGTGAATATATATTGGCGATAACGCAGAGGCAATTTGCCATAGTAATGGCTTTAACTTTGGGTTACTAGTCAAATTGTCTTCAACTTTTTTACGCAAGTTCTCCAAAAACGATAACCGCGCATTGTCATCGGACATTTTATTAAGCACTATATTAAGGTCGATCATTACTTCCGACCCAGACGGTTCGTCAGCCATATTGCCTCAATTTAAGCATAGCAAAGTTCATGTCTCCTGTCATTTCGCCAAATTGCCCAAACAATCAAATTAGATGTTTTATGATAGCCTTGGTTAGCTTTGGGCCAACAACTGACGCAATTTCTAACTCTGATGCTTGTCTAATTTTGGCCACCGAGCCAAAATGTTTCAACAATTTTGTCTTAGTAATTTTGCCAATACCGGGAACGTCATCTAATTCAGATTTAATGATAGATTTCTGATGCAATAAACGATGATACGCAATGGCAAATCGATGGGCTTCATCGCGAATTGACCTAATTATTTTAATATCCTTAAAATCTGTCTGAGTTGAAAAATACAAATCTTCGCCTTTTCTGTCTGGACCTTTGGCAATGCCAATTATTGGAATTTCGACGTTAAATTGATCTAAAACCGCCTTAACCGCCGAAACCTGGCCTTTGCCCCCATCGATAATGAAAATATCGGGCAGACTCCACTCATTGTCAGCAGAAAAATCGTTGGTGACAGCGTTAACCAGCTCTTCCGCACCATCTGGCCGAACGTTAGCCCTAATTAAACGGCGGGTAATTGTCTCTTGTAACATGGCGTAATCATCGGGCTGAAAAACGCCACGAATTTTGAATTTTTTATACCGCTTTTTGTCCGGCTTTCCGCTGGTAAATACCACCATCGACACAACCGCTTCTTTTCCAGACAGGTTAGAGACGTCAAACCCTTCCAGACGACCTGGTACGCCCTCAACATTATCCTCGACCCGAATATCGTCAACGTCTAAAATTTTTGCCGATTGGCGCAAGTGTTGAAGGGCAAGGTATTGGTTGCGAACAACGGATGCCTGTTCGAACAACTGTTTTTTTGCCAGCTGATCCATCTCTTTTTTAAGTTGTTTAATTAGTGTTTGCGTATTACCTTCCAACATCATTACAATTCGCGAGATGGTTTTGGCATATTCTTTTTGGTCGATATTTCCGGCGCACGGCGCGCTGCACCGTTTGATATGATATTGCAAACACGGTTTTTGGGGCATAATGTTGCATGATCGATAGGGGAAAATACGACGGATCATTTTGAGTGCCAAGCGCAGATTTTTTGCCGAAGTGTACGGACCAAAATAGCGCACTTTTTTTTCATCATCCAATATCTGATTTTTGCGAATCAGCAACAGTTTGGGGAAATCCGAGCCGTCAGATGAATCTAATTTAACGTAATAATAACTTTTATCATCCTTCAAACGGGTATTATATTTTGGCAGCAAACGTTTGATATAGTTTGCCTCGGCAATTAATGCTTCCATACCCGAATCGCACAGCTCAAAATCAATCGTAACCACCTGCTCAACCATTTTGTAAATTAACGTGCTTCGATTTAGCTCTTTGGCCCAGTACGATTTAACGCGGTCGCGCAAGCTATTGGCTTTGCCCACGTACATAATTTCGCCCAACTCACCTTTAAAAAAATACACCCCCGCCGTTTTTGGTAGAGCTTCAATTTGCGGTTTAATATGAGTTGGTATTTTCATAGCCAGATTATAACATAAAAGAAACACCCGGGCGACGAATCGTCCGGGTGGATTTGGACCAGGAAAGTCACATCAGGTACGTCCGAGGATCCCCTGAATGAGATGGGTAGCTGAAGGATCTTCACAACCCACAACACAGAGGTTTCGGTGTGGGAAGCTACTATTAGCCATCTCTTTCCTTTTCTGTGCGTACCAATCTGCAACTTCCTTGGCACAGTGTGCGATGTCACCGTCCAAGAATCGGTGCCCGTACACAACCTTAGCTGCGGTTGTCGTGTAGTGCGCGTCGAGAACATTAGGCAGCCCCTTTGGCTTACTTGGGACATTGAGGAACGCACCACATGCTGGGCACACCAGAGTGATCCGTGAGTTGGGTTTGTTCGAATCGATTGGAATGATTCGGTTATGCTCAACTCGCAATACCGAGTACACCGTAACCTCGGTAAAGTGTATATCGGAGCACACAACAGTTACATCTGACATTTCAGGCATTGCAGTCTCACCTCCCTCCTAACAAAACAAATGCGTCTGGGCGTGGTCCATTACGGAGTTGAGAGTGACTCAGCGAGGATTCGCTGCGCTTCCATCATCGCCTCGTATGGCACTACATTGGTATTGGTTGGCCAGCGCAGGTCGTTGATTTGGTAGTCGCCGGTAACGGTCTGTAGCCATATTCCAGCGAACCACTTCGCCACCATTACCAGGCCTTCGCCCTCTGTAGCTTCGAGAAACAGGTGAGGAGCGAGCTGCGTTCCACGATGCTTTCGCCGCCAGCTGTTGTACGTACCCAGGTCATTTGGTAGTTGATCAGCAACCGGCGGCGCCTTGATGTACTCACCACAGCCCGGGCAATTCCAACCACAACTCCGGGTGTCATCACCGAAACCGCTAGTGAAAACCACCGGGTGGACAGCGGCTTCGGCCGGATAAGCCAGAACTATCGGCGGCTGACAGAACGCAACCACAAATACCTCGTGTGCGTACCTTGCGAACATCGTCTGCTTCGGCATTGCTCTGCTCACCTCCTCCAAGAGGCACAGAATGAATTGTCAGGTGCTGTCACAATCTTGGATTGGTCGTATCCAGGAGCATGTAGAATGACCACATAGTCATGGTCAAATTACATACATCCCGGAAAATGCCCGATCCCCAGTACAGCGCGGTAACAATGAACCACCCTACCGTTACCAACGTCCACTCGCACGCTCGCCTGAACCGCTCACCATACCTCGGCGGTGAGAAGTACATGAACGCGGATGATGCAAACAGCACGATCACGAAGATGACAACAAAGTCCATCCGCCCCCTCCTCTACGCGGAATATACGGTGCTGATGATGAGATTATAGCACAATTTTAGTTTTTTGCTAAGTAATTGATGAGATCTTTTTCTTTTATTAGCTCGGTTTTACCATCGGGCAAAACAATTTCGACGCATTTTGTCGCTTGCGTTTTGGCACTAACAATAATCCGAATTGGCGATCCAATTAAATCGGCATCAGCAAATTTATTCCCAGCCGAAACAGCGCGATCATCATATAAAACATCGGAGATATTTGACAACATTAACACATTATAAATATCTTCACCTAGTCCTTCGCTCAACTCAATCAGATGGATTTTGAATGGCGCCACGCTCGCCGGCCAAATCATTTTACTTTTTTCCAGATCTCCGTAAACTTCAACAATTGTGCCCACCAACCGCGTGATACCAATGCCGTAGCTGGCGCCAAGCACTTCAATTTCTTCACCGTTCTTATTTACCACCGTTGAATGCATTGGTTTGGAATATTTGTTGTCGTATCGAAAAATATTCCCCACTTCGATAGCGTTTTTCTTAATAATTTCGCCAGAGCAAAACTGCAAAAATTCCGGATCGTCTTCCTGCACAACCTCTTTATTCCACGCTCTATCCCCAGCTTGATTGAGGTAGATAGTATCCTCGCCATTTTCGGCTAACACTTGAAATTCGTGCGATCGATATTTGGTGAATACCCCGCCGCTTGCATCAGTATAAATAGCGTTTAGCCCGCAACGCGAATAAATTTTCAGATAAGCTTGTTTTACCAAATCGTAATACTCGATTAAATCCTCGGCAGTTAGATGAAAACTGTACAAATCTTTCATCATAAACTCACGCCCACGCAGCAGGCCGGATTTGGCGCGTGGCTCATGGCGAAACTTGGTTTGAATTTGATAAAACGCCCTGGGCAAATCTTTATATGATTGTACAAAATGACGAAAAACATCTTGAGCTACTTCTTCGTGAGTCGGCCCCAAGCCAATTGCCTCATCTTTTAAATCGTACATAATTTCTTTAATGCCCTCGCGCCGGCCGCTTTCTTCCCACAAACTATGCGGTTGCAACATCGGCATCAAAACTTCACTAGTGTGCGGCAGACGATTCATCTCTTCACGCACAATGGCGCTAATTTTTTGCACCGCGCGCAACGCTAACGGTAGCAAGGTGTATATGCCCGCTAACTCTTTATCAATATAGCCACCACGCGTTAATAGAATGGCATTTTTTGAGACCTCGCCGCTTGGTGTCTCTTTTTTGGTTGTACCAAAAAGTTGAGTTTGTTTCATTTGATTAACTAGCTTCGTTTTCCTGTGAAAATGCGACTAAAGCCTCCATTGCATCGCCCCAAATATGAATATTACTTGGACTCACACTGATTGTCATTCTGACCGGTTTATCATCTTCATACATCACCGAAATTCGGCCCGGATCAGCGCCTTCTTTTAGAAATTTGTCCAAAGTATCCGATGGATTTGAAAAATCAACACGATCGTTAAATCTCGGATGTTTTTCTCTGTAGTTATTCAGAAACTGGCGCGCGACATCTGCCCATTTTTCAGTCTCATCTCGCCATTCTTCAGATTTGATGGCCTCTTTCGTATCCAAAACGTCTGCACCTAGAGTTTCACCCATTTAATCCTCCCGATTGTTTCATTTGATTAACTTTAATATATCACGATAGGTCACAAAAACGAACAACAGCATCAGTAATGCAAATCCGGTTAGATGAACGATGTTTTCTATCTGCTCTGAGACAATCTTCTTACCAAAAATTTTATTTAACAAAATGAATAGTATGCGACCGCCATCAAGCGCCGGAATTGGTAAGATGTTGAAGATGGCTACGGCAAGCGATAGTTGAGCGGTGATCAGCAAAACATACACCCAACCCATTGCCGCAAACTGTGCCACCATGCCAAAAATCCCAACCGGACCACTTAATTGATCCGCCGAAACGGCCACGGTAGTTTTTAGTCCAAATATCCCCCCAACCAAACTGCCTAAGAACTGAAAGTTTGCCACAATGGTGGACCAAATCACTGTGATAGCCTGCCACGGCACCTGCCACCAGCGCTCGTGGACAACATCGGCCAGCGAAAAACTACCGGCCGAAACGCCCAGCGGAGTATCAGAATTGGCCAAAGTGACGGTTTTGGTCTGCTCAAAACCATTGCGTTTAATTTTTACGGTTACGGATTGATTTTTATGCGAAGTAGTAAAGTTGTGCAGCGTTTCAGCGTTAGACATTTTAACATCATCAATTTGGCTGATTACATCACCGGCAGTCAATCCGGCTTTTGCAGCCGCTGAATTTTGCATTACTTCGGAAATAAATATGGTGTCTGACCCTTTGACTGAATTTGGCAACCAAAGCACCACCGACAGCACCACCCACGCTAACAACAGGTTCATGGTTACCCCAGCTAACGAGATTAACACCCGAACCCAAGCAGGCTGCTGGCTAAACGAGCGTGGGTCTGCGCTAGTGCGCTCCTCACCAAGCATTTTTACGTATCCCCCCAAAGGAACTGCGTTTATCACATATTTGGTCTCGCCGATTTTTCGGCTATATAATTTGGGCGGAAAACCAAAACCAAATTCCTCAACTAAAATTCCGGATTTTTTGGCCACCAAAAAATGCCCCAATTCATGCACAAACACAATTAGACCAAAGATGAGGATAAATATTACAAGTGTTATTACTAACGTCATTGTGCCAAGTCTTTCTGAAGCGAATACTGCTACTCAAATGCCTAATGTCTAATTACTAATTAATTATTAATGACTAAATGTCTAATGGTGCTTTTAGTAATTAGGAATTTGACATTGATTAGACATTAGAAATTAGTAATTAGAAATTTATTAAACCGTCTGCAAATCTTGTTCTTTTAGTTTAATAATTTCTTCAATTTTGTTGTTATATTCATCAACAATTTTGTTCAACTGCTCTTCGGTGCGATATTTATCATCCTCTGTTACATCACCCTTTTTGAAACCTGCTTGCGTAGAATCCCATGCCTCTTTCCGGATATTTCGAATGACTACCCTGGTTTCCTCACCCATTTTATGCAGCATTTTGATTAACTCCGTACGGCGCTCCGTTGTAAGCGGCGGTAAACTAAGCCTAATTACTCGCCCATCGTTAGTTGGATTCATCCCCAGCTCGGCCTCACGAATTCCTTGCTCAATATCGTTTAATGCCTTCGGGTCCCACGGCTGAATTACAATCAGAGAGCTTTCTGGAATTTGAATGGTTGCCACTTGTTTTAGCGGCGTTTTTGCACCGTAGTATGTTACCAAAACATCCTCAACCATTGCCGAATTTGCTCGGCCGGTACGCAGCGACTTAAGCTGCTCTGACAAATGATCCACGGATTTGGTCATCTGACCTTTTATCTGAGATAATGTTTCTGGAAGCATTTTTCCTCTCTTTTGCTTAAAGCATAACAAATTTGGGGAAAATATCAAACCGAAATTTTTAATTTTTTTTTGAATTTGGTGCTTAGAATTTTTTGGTGGAGAGTTAAAATGGCTAGAATTGTAAAATATTTCTTATTGCTCATATGCTTGAGTATATTTTTCATCCCCGCCAAATTATATGCGGCTGATATTAATTTAACCTTAAACAAAAACGGAGAAGTTACGAATGCCGAAACAGGTGAATCGTTAGGGGAGCTTCATCGTGGTTGGCGGACAAATGTATTATTTGTTCCGATTCTAACAAATCTAGATTCGGGCCCAACAGATACTATCACTATTACCAGTTCCGATGGGATAATTGATTCAGTTAATCCAAAATTATACGCCATCCATGGCGCATCCAGCCAACAAATTTCCAGTTCTCCACAATCTCGCAGTTGGTTTGTAAATTCTATGTATGGTGGGCAAATTACCATTGTGGCCGAGGTTAAAAGTGGTATTTTTAGCGATCCGATAATTTGGAGAATTTTATCCGCCCTCAGCAATATCCCAGATCCCGCATGGGTAGCAATGGGGCTATTGCTACCGTTAGTTTTGTTAACCTCTCTTGCTCTCAGGCGTCGGTTACGCGTCAGGATAACTGACATTGATTCCAACATTCATCCAGAGATACTAAACACTTCGCCCGGTGCTTTAACCGTGCTAATCCGAGGATTCGTCTCTCGGCGTGCCAGTGCGGCTACTCTAATTGATTTGGCAATTCGCGGTCATATTAGAATACTTATTCGCGATGATAACGTAGTGATGTATCGCGATAAAGGCCGCGATGAGCTTCGCAATCACGAATCATTTATGATGGAACGATGGTTTAAACAGAGCTTCAACTCCACCGGATACCAGCTATCCAAAGAGATAAAAACGCAGATGATTAATCAGCAAAGTAAAACTGCCAACTTGGCAATTTATCAAGAAGTCGAAAGCTACGGCTGGTTTAAACCCTCGCCACTGGTAACTCACTGGAGGCTTTATATCATTACGTTCTTACTTACTGCCATCTTTGGCACCATCTTTTTATCCGCCTACTTATTCTTGCCATCTGCTACACCACTGTTGTGGTTTTTAGGCGGGGTAATGGTTACTTGTGCCATTTTATATTCCTCTACCCCAGGTATTGCTCGCATGAGCCCACACGGCTCAGACGTACTAGCAAAATTAATCTCCAGCAAATCAGTTTTGACCTCAAAAATCCCTGTGCCCCCATCTTTGGTAAATCAGAACGCATGGGAACAGTATTTGCCATTGGCAATTGTGCTGGGCGTCACTCCACAGTGGCTTGGGCGGTGGAAAGATGCTGAGTTTAGACAGCCATCATGGCTAATGACACCAGACCCAATTCGTGATTTTGACCAGTTCCAGCAATATATTGCACCGGTATTAAAAGTTGCGTCTGAAAGTATTAGAGACACCATTATGCCAGCGTATTTGTAAAGGTGATATGAACAACACGTTAGAAAAATTTGCTACTCTTGCTTCTTGGCTAATGTTATTCGGCCGAGGCATTTTACTGAGCGTAATTCTGTTGTTGATAATCATGCGTTCATTAATTACTGCCGTTAAAGTTGATGGACACAGCATGGATCCAACACTAAAGGATAAGCAATGGGTGCTGGTAGATTTAGTTTCGAAAAATTTCAATTCGTGGAACCGTGGCGACGTGGTCATTTTGCGATTCCCCGGCGATCCGTTAAACACATGGTATGTAAAACGAATCATTGGCATCCCGGGCGATCAAATCAAAATTGTAGATGATGTTGTTTATCGCAACAATCAAAAAATCACCGAGGATTATTTACCTTCGGGATCAATCACCTTTACGGGCGTGATCGATATTGATGGCACCGTGCCAAATGATCAATATCTGGTATTAGGCGACAATCGCCAAGTCAGCAACGACTCTCGCTTCTTCGGTTACGTACCAAAAGAAGACCTTTTTGGAAAGGTAATTGGATACTAAAATGCTACGAGCTGTCAATTCGACCATGTCGGAGAAATCTAGGAAAGAATCCGATCCATAATTTTAAATTTTAAAGGCTAAATTTTAAATGAATAAGTGCCGAATGCTTAAATTTTTAAAAGGTTCCTTATTTAGTCATTTAAAAATTGGCTACCTTTCATTTGAAATTAAAAATTAAAA